>JAYUZA010000122.1:0-7090 GCA_043752145.1 Flavobacteriales bacterium | reverse complement strand
TTTTTGATTTCTGATTTTTGATTTCATATTTTCGTCCATAAATTTTCTTTGGAGATCATACTAAAACCCTGGCCTTGGTACATTACAGGTCCCTTGATTGGGCTCATGGTTCCTTTGCTGCTTATTTTTGGAAATAAGATGTTTGGGATTTCATCATCCTTACGACATATTTGTGCTGCCTGTATTCCAACAAAGAATCCTTTTTTTAAGTATGATTGGAAAAAGGAATCATGGAATTTGATATTTGCCTTAGGTATTGTAATTGGTGGTCACATTGCATGGGTACATTTGACATTGCATGATGCCGGAGTAGAATACAAAGGTCCTGAAATCGAAAGAAAGGTTTTTGCTAATCCGATTTATGATGCATTGAGTAAAGAAACTCATGATATGTTCAGAGAATGGGGCTTAACACCAAGTCTATCTGAGTTGTCGGAAGTGATGAACGATTTTGAAGCGTTCCCTCATCCGGCAGTTTCGCCTGAGCAAATTTTTAATTGGTCAGCCATTTTTACTCCATTAGGGATTTTCTTTATGTTGATTGGTGGATTCTTTGTCGGGTTTGGAACACGTTATGCGAATGGTTGTACAAGTGGACACTCCATTATGGGAATCTCACAGCTATCGGTTGCATCATTTATTGCCACCATTGGTTTTTTTGTGGGCGGTTTAATTTCAAGTTGGTTTATTGTTCCATATTTACTTGAATTATTTTAATGAAACTGATCAAATTTTTAGTACTTGGAATTTGTTTTGGTATAATTCTTACCAAATCGGAAGCATTGTCGTGGTACCGTATTCATGAAATGTTCCATTTTCAGTCGTTTCACATGTATGGCTTGTTGGGAAGTGCTATTGCAACAGGAATGTTAAGTGTGTTTTTGATCAAAAAATTTAAGGTTAAGACCATTTCGGGCCAGGACATTGATATTAAACCAAAGGAATTAAAGTGGAAGTCGAATTTATTTGGCGGAATTATTTTTGGATTAGGCTGGGGATTAACAGGCGCATGCCCCGGGCCAATTTTCGCGATTATAGGAACAGGCTTAATACCGTTTATTGTTGTGTTGTTTGCAGCAATTATTGGAACGTATGTTTATGGAGCGATGAAGAATAAATTACCACATTGATCAGCAAATTGGCAAATGTGCAAATTGTGTTTCTGAAAATTAATTTCTAATTTTTTTGATTTACTGTTTCGGTTTTTTATAGCTTCGAATCATTCATAATTAGGCAAGGTCTGTGTAGTGTCTTTTTGAACCGCATATTTACCATTGGATGCATCTAAGAGAACAGTAACCTCTCTTATTATTCTGCAACCGTTTAGGCCCTTGCAAATACCTTTACGGGAGTAACTCAACACTAAGGACCAATAAGTCCATTTATCATTCGCTTTATTGTATGAGATCCTGAAACTCGCATCGGGTTTGTAATTAAACTGCTTACTGTGTTTTTTTGCAAATTTTATAACATCAACCGAGTCTTTAAGCAATGGTTTACCTGTTTGCGCGTTAAGCAAATTGCTTGTAAAACACAGGATAAGCAATATGAGGAACAGTTTGCGCATTCGTTTTTCCTAATTGGTTCGTTACTTACTTTTTTTAACGTAAAAATCTTCAAGCATTATTTTCATTGCCGAAAGTTCGCGGTATTTTTTGCGTGCTTCGCCACAAGGACTACCAAAATAACTTTTTCCTTCTTCCAGGCTTTCGCCTACACCGCTTTGTCCCATTACGGTTACACCTCTACCAATGGTAATGCCGCTTATTACGCCTACCTGCCCCCAAAGCGTTACATTATCTTCGATCACAACACAACCGGCAATGCCAACCTGCGCTGCAAACAAACAATTTTTACCTATAACAACATCGTGCCCCACGTGAACCTGATTATCAATTTTTGTTCCTTCGCCAATGGTTGTATCGCCTGTTAATCCTCTGTCAATGCTGCATTGAGCACCTATTTCCACATTGTCGTGAATAATTACCCGACCACAGGTATGCATTTTATTGAAGACGCCATCACGTTTTTGATAATAAAATGCATCGCCACCAATAACAGTATTGGCATGAATAGTTACATTTTTACCAATAACGGTATGGTCCATAATGGTAACACCCGGCATAATTACCGAGTTGGCCCCAATAGAAACATTATTCCCTACAACTACATTGGGATAAAGTATAGCGGTTGAATCAATTTTTACGTTAGTTCCATGAACGCTAGTTAAATGTTTGGTGGGACGATAATGTTTGTTCAATTTATTAAAATCACGGCAGGGGTCGTTACTAACGAGTAAACCTTTTCCAGCCGGACATTCAACATCTTTATTGATAAGAATAGTTGTTGCTTTTGAATTTAAAGCCTTATCGTAATATTTTGGATGGTCAACAAAAACAATATCACCGGCTTCAACCACGTGAATTTCGTTAATGCCTGTAATAGTATGTTTAGGATCACCTTTAAATTTGCAGCCTAAAAAGGCGGCAATTTCCTCGAGTGTGGTAGCGTTACTTAATTTCATGCTTTTGTGTTTAGTTATTGTTGTAAAAATCTTCAATGTCAATTAAAATTCCAGCGCCAAAACGGGGCAATTCAGGAAAAGGATATAAATCACTCTTTTTAAACATGTTTAAAGGCCGGTAAAATACCTGAAACTGTAAAAATGATATTCCGTAGCGCAAACCAACTTGTGCAAAAAATTTATTGGCGAATTCAAGTTTTGAATACACCTGTTTTACATAATTGGATCCGCCACCGCTTATTTTGTCATAGGTATAATAGCGGTTAGAGAACGAATAAATTCCGGTGACAAATATATCAATGTACTTGCCAAGATGATTGCCACGTTTCGATAAATTAAAGCGGCTAAATAAACCAAGGTTAAAGGTAATTTGCGCGTAACGTTCTTTTTTATGTTCCAGTGAACTTCCAAAAACTTTTTTGGATGTTTGCGCGATGCCAAAATTGCGGTATTCAAAAAAATAGTCAATACCAAAGTTATAAGCCGATGTTATTTTGTATTTGTGCCGGCCACCATAGGTAAAGTAGAGCGATTTTTGCGGATAAATATTACTACCTGAGCTGTCGGTTGGACCAAAGTGGACACCAAGGCCATATATCATTGCATCATAGTTGGCAAGGTTCGCTCCGTATTCTTTTTCCGCAGTATCTAATGCCGGAAACTGATGAATTAAATATTCCTGTGCATGAGTATTGAAAATACAAATGAATAAAAAACCGATATGTAGAATTATTTTTTTCAAAACTTAACGGTTTTTGTATAGCCTCTATAATGAAAGGTATATGTTTTAAACTCGCTTGTCCTTTTGGTTTTATAGATTACACGTGTGCGTACGTTAATGGTGGCGTATTCGTGTAAAAATTTTTCGTCACCTTGCTGAATATTGTAATAAAAATAACCGGGTTCGTTAATGTGAAGGGATGAAGAGCCTGTCCCACTATAGACACCGTCTTTTAAGTGAATTGATTTTTTTACTTTTTCACCATCAACCTCGGTGTATAAAAAACTTGTATCGATGCCTGATACATAATAATCTCTGATCAGTAAATAACTTGGCGAAAAATTTATTGGCAGTACAATTTTCATACTATCACCATCAAATTTAATTTCAAAAGAAGGCGTGATCGTATCAGTTTCTTTTTTCAGGATATTTTTTGCCTGTGGGACACCGTAACCGTGCGCATAATCGTAATAGGGATAAAGGTCGGCCGAGGTCTCAATGGTCTTTAATAATTCATACGATGTAATTGTTGGATGTAATTGTCGCACGCAGGCCGCAAATCCCGCAACCAACGGACTTGAAAACGAAGTGCCCTGAGTTTCGTAGATCCCTTTATTTCCATATGCTGCCATAACATATCCATAAGCGCATACATTCGGTTTAATTCGTTTATCGGCACTGGGTCCGTAACTGCTCCACGATACCTGTATTCCTGTCCATGGATTGATAGCACCTACGGTTAGAGCGCTATCAGCATCGGCTGGTGTACAAATAACTTTCCAATCAATATCACCTTCGTTACCGGCCGAACACACAACCAACATTCCCTTGCGTGAAGCAATGTTGGCTGCTTTGGATAATAAACTTTTACGTCCATCCATATCTTTTCTAAAATATCTGCGTTCGGCATATCCCAAAGAAGTATTGATAATGTCGGCACCTTGTCGGTCGGCTTCTTCCATAGCTGCCATCCAATATTCTTCTTCACTGAATTTTTCGTTGAACGCTTTTTCGGTACGATACAATAAAAAATTTGCATCATATGCGCAGCCAATGTAAGTTGAATCGATTTGTCCGCCAATACAGGACAGTACTGCAGTACCATGTGTTGCGCCACAATCAACGTTTTTATTTTTTTTAATAAAATCGTAGGTATGTTTGATCTGGTTGTTATCGCGTAATTTTTTTAAGATGTCGTTTTTAAGATATCCGCTAAAACCTGCGTCAATGATAGCTACGGTAACACCTTTGCCTGTTAAATTAT
This sequence comes from Flavobacteriales bacterium, assembly GCA_043752145.1. Taxonomy (GTDB): domain Bacteria; phylum Bacteroidota; class Bacteroidia; order Flavobacteriales_D; family UBA2798; genus DASPJQ01. The sequence continues at coordinate 2,581 of JAYUZA010000122.1, read as the reverse complement.
TTTTTTTGAATTTACCGGCCTGCATGCGTTGTGTTTGACCTTTTAAAAGATTAATTTCTCCTTGATGTAAGTCTTTGATCGATTCTTTATATTCGGCCATGATGGCTTGTGATGAAATTTCTTCAATATAATAAACGAATGAAAGTTGTTCGATCATTTGAATGTGTGAGGCCGGGCAATAAACACAGGCGGCATTTAGCCAACGGCTTACATAGGTAATGCTATCACAAAACGGACGCAATTCATTAACGTAAGTTGAGTTAACAGGTAAATCAAATCCATCATACGATGGTAATTGTTGAAGTTTTTTTCGTTCTAAATTTTTGGGCGTGAAATACGCTGGCGCGTCAAAATCGGTTTGTGGTTTGTCTTTAAAAACAACCCATAGTTTTGTTTGTTGAGCGTTAAGACCAAAGGATAAAAGCAGGAGGATATGTAAACAAATTAATTTCACTTTTTATTGTCGTATTCGGTCAGCGGTGTGTCAATTGGCTCCCATAATTCAATTTTATTTCCATCACAATCCATGATCCATGCAAATTTTCCGTAATCAAAAATCTGCATTTCTCCAATTTGCTCAATGCCTTCAGTTTTTAAAGCATCTAGTAATTCTTCCAAATTCTCAACGCGGTAATTGAACATGTATTGCTTTTCACTGGGATCAAAATATTTTGTTTCGGCTTTAAAGGGGCTCCAGGCAGTAGTGCAAACTTTTTCTTTGTCTGTTTCTTCACGCCAGGTGAACATACCACCGTATTCATCGGTTTTAATGCCCAAATGTTTGCTGTACCATTCTTTTACTTTTGCTGTATCGCTGCATTTGAAAAAAATGCCTCCGATACCTGTTACACGTTTTTCCATGTTTTAACCATTGGTCTGTTGGCTAATTTAGCTGTTAAGACTGTTTTTTTGATGAATTAATTTCTTATTTTTCAACCAAAATTCAGCAATGATAATTCCACCGTATTTAGTCCCTGGCGATAAAATAGCGATCGTAGCTCCGGCCCGAAAAATATCGGTCGAAGAGTTAAGTCCTGCTTTGGAACAAATTAGGTCTTGGGGTTTTGTTCCTATCCTCGGAAATAGTGTTTATGAAGTACATAACCAGTTTGCGGGAACCGATGAGCAGCGTATGGCCGATATGCAATGGGCTTTGAACGACCCTGAAATAAAAGCCATAATTGCTGCAAGGGGAGGGTACGGTTGTTTGCGGTTAATTGATGACTTGGACTTTAGAGAGTTCAAAAAACAGCCCAAATGGCTGGTTGGTTATAGTGATATGACAGTTTTTCATTCGCATATAAATAAAGTAACTAACGTTTCAAGTATACACGCAACCATGCCGATCAATTTTGATAAGCATAAAAATTCAACGCAAAGTTTATTTGATGCTTTAACAGGTAAAATGAATGTGTACAATTTTTCGCCTGAGAAAGCGAAAAATGGCCGCGATATTGAAGGAATAATAACCGGAGGAAATTTATCATTGTTGTATGCAATGTTGGGTTCAGGGTCGGAGATCGATACAAACGATAAAATTTTGTTTATTGAGGATCTTGATGAGTATTTGTATCATATTGACCGAATGATGGTGGCCATGAAACGTGCAGGTAAATTAAAAAACCTTAAAGCATTGTTGATAGGCAGTTTTACCGAAATGAAGGATAATACGGTTCCTTTTGGTAGATCTGCCCATGAAATAATTTTAGACGCAGTAAAAGACTACGATTATCCTGTGTATTTTGATTTTCCTGCAGGCCATCAGGATATAAATTTTGCCATGGTATTTGGTAAAAACTGCTCAATAAAGACCGAAGACTACAGGCGAATTTTCAGGCAATAAAAAACCCCAACCAAATGGAAGGGGTTTGAAAGTTGTTTGCTGTCAGTTGTCGGTTGTCCGGTCTGAAGTCTACTTTTTAAATTCTTTATAGTCTTTTGGAATATCAAACAATGTTTCGTCAACGGTTTGTTTTTTGAAGCCATTAACTTTTAGCGTTGTTAAAACGGTACCATCTAATTTCTTTTCAATTCCCATCATAGGGAACATGTGATCTACATTGGAAAGTTTTTGGAAATAGATCGACAATTTGTCTTTTCTTTTTAATGTTTTTAGAAACGGAACAAAAAAGTCGAAATCGGTTCCGCCAACATAAAATGTGGTAATGCGCTGCTCGGCTTCGCAGGTTACATTGTATTCGGTACAACTAATACCGGCAACTTCTTTTTTTGCACCGGTTGCTTTTACTTCAACAACAGCTCCCATGTTTGGGTTTTTTTGAGGAACCAAACTATATAATTTTCTATCGGGCGAAAGATTATAAACTTTTCCCGTACTTGTATTAACAAGCATAATACCCTGTAAAGTCCCATCTGTTCCGTAGTCTTCTACACGAACATGTTCACCTTTAATAAGGTATTTGTATTTGATAACGGTTGAGCCGGTTTTTTTCTCAAAATCAATGGTTCCTTCAAATGAACCTGCCGGCATAAAACTTACCATCGTAATTGCAAACGCCATTACACAGGTAAAAAGGAAAGTAAACTTTTTCATATTGTTGTACATTTGTACGAAGCTTTG
>JAYUZA010000121.1:0-7104 GCA_043752145.1 Flavobacteriales bacterium | reverse complement strand
GGAATGGATAGAGCCTACGGGTGGCGTAGTTTGTTATCCGCGCATCGTTCCCTTGGTAAGTGTTGAATTGTTTTATCAGACTTTGAACCATATGTATTATACCTATGTGGGTCCGGGTCATTGGTTCGATATGAATAAGGAATATTTTAGAATTGGTTATGGATGGCCAACAACAGCCGATCTTAAAGCGGGCTTGGACAATATTTCACAGGCATTAAATGCTATTGGATAAAAAATTCGGATGTCTGATGTCTAAAATCCGATGTCTAACTAATTCAATTCCCAACTTGCTCCGTCTTTCCCATCTTTTACCACAACCTTAAGAGCATTTAGATCATCACGAATTTTATCAGAGGTCGCGAAGTCTTTGTTGGCTTTTGCCTTTTGCCTTATGTCTATGATGGTTTGCATCAATCCGCCAACAAGGTTATTGTTATCACCTCCTGTTTGTTCGGCACTCAACCCTAAAACATCGTGAGTGAATTCATGCATTATTTTTTTCAGTACAACAAGGTCATCAGCTGATATAGTTTCTTTTCCATCGTTCACCGAATTAATGATACGCGCACCTTCAAATAAATTTGCCACAAGTATTGGGGCGTTAAAATCATCGTTCATGGCATCGTAGCATTTTTGCTTTAGTTCACCAATGTTGGATGTTGATGTTGGATAAGTCTTTAATTTATCTAGCAATTTAATAGCAGCTATTAATCGGGCATATCCTTTTTCAGATGCCTGTAATGCTTCATTCGAGAAATCAAGTGTACTTCTGTAATGTGTTTGCATCATGAAAAAACGAACCGCCATTGGCGCGTATCCTTTTTCAAGTAATGGATGATCGCCTGTAAACAATTCGCCCGGTAAAAATCCGTTGCCTGCACTTTTCGACATCCTTACACCGTTTACCGTTAACATATTGGTATGCATCCAGTAATTTACCGGAGCTTTATGGTTGCACGCTTGGGATTGCGCGATCTCATTGGTATGATGTGTAGCCTGTAAATCCATTCCGCCACCGTGTATATCAAATGTATCGCCTAAGTATTTTGCGCTCATGGCCGAGCATTCAATGTGCCATCCCGGAAACCCCCAGCCCCAGGGCGATAGCCATTTCATTAATGTTTCAGGTTTCGCGGCTATCCACAAAGCAAAATCAAGACGACCTTTTTTTTCATCCTGACCACTTAATTCACGTGTACCTTCCAATAATTCTTCCAGTTTTCGGTTTGTTAATTGGCCGTATGAAAATTCCTTGTTGTACTTTTCTACGTCAAAATAAACGGTTCCGTTCGTTTCGTATGCATAACCATTTGCAATAATTTCTTTGATCATTTCAATTTGCTCGCAAATATGTCCTGTTGCGGTAGGCTCAATGCTTGGGGGTAAATTATTGAAGGCACGCATAACATCATGAAATCCTACGGTATACTTTTGTACGATCTCCATAGGCTCAACCTGCTCAAGTTTTGCTTTTTTAGCGAACTTATCATCACCCTCATCGCGGTCGCCTTCCAGATGTCCTGCATCGGTTATATTGCGCACGTAACGTACTTTATATCCTTTATGCAAAAGATATCGGTAAATCAAATCGAATGAAATAAAGGTGCGGCAATTGCCTAAATGAACATCGTTGTAAACAGTAGGACCACAAACATACAATCCAACTAAAGGTGGATTCATGGGTTTAAAAACTTCCTTTTTACGTGTAAGGGTATTGTATATCTGAATATCGGCCGACATGAATTTTTTTATAAATATAGTACTTTATCTTTTTTCATTAAATAAAAAAACCCTCTCGGTGTGAAAGGGTTTTTAAAAAATATTTTTAGTTGATTATATGTCTAGCTGACCATCGGCAAAGTATTTACCGTTCTTATAAATCTCCACTTTAAGGATCAAACCGTTTTTATCATACTTGTACCATTTACCATCTACCAGTTTTCCACCTAAGAACTTACCGTCCTGTACCAAACGTTTTTGGTCATCATATAATTTTTGGTAGCCGTCTTTTATTTCTTTTTTAGGATCATTCGTGGTAAGGTTATCAGGAGTGGTTGCAACTTTAGCCTTCGCCTCATACTTGCTTAAATCTTCTTCCTTACCTACAATTTTATAATCCTTACGGGTGGCATCGTTTGCTTTTCCCGCAGCAAAAGTTGTTTCCTCTTTTATACTTCCGTTGTTATAATAACGGGTAAGTTTTCCGTCTTCCTGACCATTGGTTGAATTAAAAACCAATTCAGGTTTTCCGTTGGGATAATTATAGGTTACTTTTCCTTCGGTTTTTCCTGCTGCATTGAAGTTTTTTTCCTGCGCAACAACACCATTTTCGTAATAGCGTTTGAATCCGCCTGTATAAGCATTGTTTTTCCAGACACCTTCTTCTTCAACCTGGCCGTTCTCGTAGAATGTTTTGAAGGTTCCGCTCGGGCGACCGTTCTTAAACTCGATCTCAGACTTTACTTTACCGCTGGGGAAATATTGTTTCCAGACACCAATTTTTTTGCCATCTTGAAACTCACCTTCTTCGGCAACCGCATCGGCAGCAAAGCCTTTTGCGGCATACGCTTTATCGTTTCCGTAAATTTTCCAGTTACCGGTCTTCTTTCCGTTCGCGTCAGTCTTATTAACGTCTTGCGGGTCGCCAGCAATAGCTGCAACAAAAAACCCTAAAAACATAATGGTTAAGTAAAACTTCTTCATGGTCTTTTTTTATGGTTTCGCAAATTTGATGCTACAAAATAACCATTTTTAAATACGTGACAATACAAATTTCTGCCAAGTAAGGTTTTTTATGGTTAAAGAGGCTATTTTGCAGGCTTATAAATTGTACGGCCTGTGGTTATAAAAAGTTACTTTTTAAGAGTTAATATTAGTTAACATGATATGAACAAGTTTATTAAGATCTACCTCGTTTTTCCATCCCCAATGGGCTTTTGCTGCCGAATCATCAATGCTTTGAGGCCAGCCATTGGCAATGCTTTGACGAAAATCCGGAGTGTATTCTATTTGAAATTCAGGAATTTGCAACTTTATCTCGGCAGCAATTTCAGCTGGCGAAAAGCTCATTCCTGCCAGGTTATAGCTCGACCGTATTTTCACTTTTTCGGCTGGAACGTGCATAATTTCAATAGTTGCACGTATGGCATCATCCATATACATCATGGGTAATGTAGTATCTTCCTTCAAAAAGCAATTGAATTTCTCACCCTTTTTTGCCTTATAAAAAATATCCACTGCATAATCGGTAGTGCCACCACCGGGTAATGATTTATATCCTATTAAGCCGGGATACCTTAAACTTCGTACATCAACTTCGTACTTTAAAAAATAATATTCGCACCAGCGTTCACCGGCTTGTTTACTTATACCATACACAGTTGCAGGGTCCATAATGGTATCCTGTGGCGTATTTTGTTTGGGTGTAGTTGGTCCAAATGCGGCAATGCTGCTTGGCCAATAAACCCGCGAAATGTGTTTTTCTTTTGCAAGGTCCAAAATGTAAAACAAACTATTCATGTTTAGTTCCCAGGCAAAAGCCGGATTTTTTTCCGCTGTTGCAGATAACATAGCAGCCAATAAATAGACCTGTGAAATTTTATGTTTTTTGACAAATTCGAACAATTCATTTTTGTCAAGCACATTTAATTTAAAATAGTTCTTGCTGTTTGCATCGGGCTCTTTTAAATCACTCGAAAAAATATTGTCGGCACCATAAATGCCGGTTAGTTTTTCAACCAACTCGGTGCCTATTTGTCCGCGCGACCCAATGACAAGAATTTTTTCGCTAGTAGCCATGTTCCTTTAAAAAGTTAGAGCGCTAATATAAGTGATTTTGCTTAGTTGAAGATCTGAACATGGGTTGGCCGCATGTAATTGAAAAACCGTTTGATAAGGCTTTTTAACAAGGTCCGGTCTTGAGTTTTTCCGTTTCTTAAGCCAAAAAGCTGCCCAAAATCATACAGGCCCATCGCAAATTAAGTTGTAATTTAGCGCTATAATACTTTCCGTATTCTTGCATAATATGGCCCTTTATAACAAGTATGATAAAAATACACTCCAAAAAAAACTGGAGAGCGAAAACTTCAAACGGTCAACCGTTTCGTTTTACCGTTATGTATTGATACCCGAACCCGAGGTCATGCGCGATGAATTGTTTCGCGAATGGAACGAACTGGGAATTTTAGGTCGCGTGTATGTTGCCAAAGAGGGAATAAATGCGCAAATAAATATTCCCGAACGCAATGTTGAAACGTTTAAATCAAAGCTTGACCTTAGAAAAGAGTTTCAAAACATTCCGTTCAAATGGGCTGTTGAAGATGAGGCAACATCATTTATTAAACTAATTATTCGTGTGAAACATAAGATCGTGGCCGATGGCTTGAACGATGATGCTTTTGATGTGACCAATGTAGGAAAGCATTTAACTGCAAAAGAATTTAACGCTGCCATGGACAAACCGGGAACATTGGTTGTGGATATGCGCAATCATTATGAAAGCGAAGTAGGTAAATTCATAGGTGCTTTTTGTCCCGAAGCCGATACGTTTAAAGACGAATTACCCATGGTTTTGGAAGAACTAAAAGGTAAAGAGGATCAAAAAGTAATTATGTATTGTACCGGTGGTGTGCGTTGCGAAAAAGCCAGCGCATATTTAAAGCATCATGGTTTTAGTGACGTAAACCAGTTACACGGGGGTATTATTGACTATGTTCGACAGATAAAGCAGGAAAACATCCCTTCAAAATTCATTGGTAAGAACTTTGTTTTTGACGCGCGCATGGGCGAACGCATTACCGAGGATGTGATAGCCGAATGTCACCAATGCAGCAAGCCTTGCGACAACCATACCAATTGTGCCAACGATGATTGCCATTTACTATTTATCCAGTGCGATGAATGCAAAACATCCATGCAGGGTTGTTGTACCCCGGCCTGTAAGGATGTGGTTAATTTACCCCTTGAAGAACAAAAGAGGCTGCGTAAAGGAAAACGAAAGCTTCATGCTCATGCCGTGTATAAGAGCCGTTTAAGGCCTAATTTAAAGGAAATATTATCCGCCCTTGCCGGTACGGACTGGAAGGCAACAAAGAGATCAGACTAAACAGGTTTTTCATTATATTTGTAAAGCATGATGCAAAATAAATTCATATTGAACGTAAAGGATTTTACGAAACGTAATCCTGAATGATCTTTTTGCAAGGTCGTTTCGACCGGTTCAAATTCTCACATGTTTAATTTAAAATAATTGTATGCCTATATATCATAAGCTTGGAAATTTTCCGCAAAAGCGACATACACAATTCGAAAAACCCAAAGGCGGTTTGTATTACGAGCAGCTTTTCGGTACCGAAGGATTTGTGGGTATGTCATCGCTTTTATACCACGTGCACCGTCCTACGCAAATAAAAGAGATCATCAGATCATATAGTGTCGCACCAAAAATTGCGATCGAAAAAAACATTAAACCATTGTTGTTGGAAGGATTTAAATTAAAACCCGAAGACGATTTTTTAGACAGCCGTAAAGCCTTAATGCTAAACAGTGATCTGATCATGGGTTTGGCCGCTCCGCGCAAATCGCTCACGAATTATTTTTATAAGAATGCCGATGCCGATGAAATGCTTTTCATTCACAAGGGTTCGGGAACGCTCAAAACATTCATGGGAAATATTCCCTTTGAGTATGGCGATTATTTAATTATTCCGCGCGGCATGATATACCAAATAGAGTTTAACGATGAAAACAATCGTTTGCTTTATTTGGAAAGTTATCATCCGCTTTATACCCCTAAACGATACAAAAATTCGCATGGTCAGCATTTAGAACATTCACCGTTTTGTGAACGCGATTTTAAATTACCAGGTACTATCGAAACACACGATGAAAAAGGTGATTTTATCATGAAGATCAAAAAACAAGGAATGATCCATGAAATGGTTTATGCAACACATCCATTTGATGTAATTGGTTGGGACGGATTCAATTTCCCTTGGGCATTCAGCATTCATAATTTTGAGCCCATTACAGGTCGTGTACATCAACCACCACCGGTACACCAAACATTTGAAACAAGCGCCTTTGTTGTTTGTTCTTTCTGTCCTCGTTTGTACGATTATCATCCTAAATCAATTCCGGCACCTTACAATCACAGCAACATCGACAGCGATGAGGTATTGTATTATGTGGATGGCGATTTCATGAGTAGAAATAATATTGAACAGGGACATATTACCTTGCATCCGAAGGGAATTCCGCACGGACCCGCGCCCGGAGCAATGGAACGCAGCATTGGTAAAACCGAAACAGAAGAGTTAGCTGTAATGATCGATACATTCAGACCATTAATGATAACCGAAACCGCTATGGGCATTGATGATGGGAAGTATTATAAATCGTGGGTTGAATAAAAGGAAAAAAACAGAAATCAGAAGACTAGCAATAGTTCTTATGCCTTTTGGCTAATGGCTTTTGCCTAATAAATAAAAAATTAACTATTAAAGAAAGTTCACTATGAGTAAAGTAGTAAAAAATGTAGAATACGGTTTAGAGAAAATATTTGAAGGAGCACAGGATTTCCTTCCGCTATTGGGAACCGATTATGTAGAGTTTTATGTAGGAAACGCAAAACAGTCGGCACACTTTTATAAAACCGCTTTTGGATTTCAGTCATACGCGTATGCGGGATTGGAAACAGGATTGAAAGATCGTACATCGTATGTATTGAAACAGGATAAGATCCGTATTATACTAACCACAGCTTTAACCAGCGATTCTCCAATAGGCGAACACGTAAAAAAGCATGGCGATGGTGTAAAAGTAATTGCATTGTGGGTGGAAGATGCCACTAAATCTTTTGAAGAAACAACCCAACGTGGCGCAAAACCTTTTATGGAGCCTCGTGTCGAAAGCGATGAGTTTGGTGAAGTTGTACGCTCAGGAATTTATACTTATGGCGAGACCGTCCATATTTTCGTCGAACGTAAAAACTACAACGGTGTTTTTCTTCCCGGTTACAGGGAATGGAAATCAGATTATAAACCTGAACCAACCGGACTTAAATATATAGACCATATGGTTGCTAACGTGGGCTGGGGCGAAATG
>JAYUZA010000120.1:0-2752 GCA_043752145.1 Flavobacteriales bacterium | reverse complement strand
CCGTAGTTTTTGTTGCATGCCATGCATCGGTAAAGTTTTCGCTGTAGTAACCCGTTTTAATTCCCACAATTATTCCGATCACGATCAATAAAGAAAGCGCAATAAGTTTTGATCCTGTGAAGAGCATCAGGATTATTCTTCCATATTGAATTCCCTTTGCGTTTAAATAAGTGAGCAATAAAATAACACCTACCCCTAAAAAATTTGCGTAGGTGACGGCTATTTCGCCCAGATTAAAAACGGTATCCAGTAAAGAAGGGAAAAATATAGCAGTGAATTTTCCAAAAGCAACACCAACTGCTGCGATCACTCCTGTTTGAATTACGGTAAATACGGTCCAGCCATATAAGAATGAAGGTAATTTTCCGAATGCTTCTTTGATGTAAACGAATTGTCCGCCTGCCTGTGGGAACATGGCAGCTAACTCACCGTAACTAAGCGCACCAAATAAGGTTATAATACCGGTAAGGATCCATGTAAACAATAACCAACCTGAACTTCCAAGGTCTTTTGACATATCGGCCGAAACGAGAAAGATTCCAGAGCCTATCATGCTTCCCGCAACAACAAATGTTGCGTCCAATAATCCAAGCGATTTTTTTAATTGCGGTTGTTCCATGAATAAAAAAAAGGGGCGGAAATTTCCGCCCCGTTATAATTAGATAAGACTATTTTTTTGTAGAATCGCCTTGATAGAGTTTACTTCTCTTTTGGCTATAAATAAAGTAAATGATTAAACCAAAGATCATCCATCCCAGTGCGCTTAATTGTGTTGTAGGTGGTAATGAAATAATCATGGCTAAACAAACAAGTACCGCCAATATTGGAACCAGCGGAACAAGCGGAGTTTTGAAGTGACGTTTAAGATCCGGTCTTTTTACCCTTAGGATCCAAACACCTATGCTAACCAACACAAACGCAAACAATGTTCCGATTGAAGTTAAGTCGCCTGCAATTGATCCGGGAATAAATCCTCCGAATATTCCGACAAAAATGAAGAGAATCCAATTCGATTTTGAAGGAGTTCTGAATTTCGGATGTAGGTCAGCAAAAACTTTTGGTAATAATCCGTCTTTTGACATAGAGTAAAACACCCTTGATTGTCCCATAAGCATAACTAAAATTACAGAAGAGAATCCAGCTAAGATTGCAATGGTAACGGATGTTGAAAGCCAATTATATCCGGCCATATAATGTTCGATGGCATAACTAACAGAGGCTTCTTTTCCTGATTTCACAAAGTCAGTATACGGAGCAACGCCTGTTAAAACGTAAGAGAAAACAATATAAAGTAAGGTACATATGGCGAGGGAGCCGAGAATACCAATTGGCATATCACGTTTTGGATTTTTGGCTTCCTGTGCGGCAGTTGAAACAGCGTCAAATCCAATAAATGCGAAGAATACGATGGCAGCACCTCTTAAAACTCCACCCCATCCATGATTCCAAAAAGAAGAATAAGATTGTAAGACTTCACCTTTATCATTTAAGACAGGTGGTGCATCGGCAGGAATAAAATAAGGAGTATGGTTCCCGGCATTCATAAATCCCCAACCAATAGCAATAAATATGAGTACAATTGCAACTTTAACAAAAACTATAACAGCGTTGAATAAAGCAGATTCTTTAGTTCCTTTTATAAGTAACATTGTTAAGGCTAATAAAATAAATAAAGCAGGAAGATTTATAAATCCTGAAACGCCTGCTTCAGAAGTTTCGAACGGTGAATGACACCATTCATATGGTATGACCCCACCGAGGAGTTTATTTAAATATTCGCTCCATGCAATGGAAACTGTTGCGGCTCCTAAAGCATACTCAAGAATTAAAGCCCATCCTATGACCCATGCAACAACTTCGCCCATCGTTGCATAAGCATATGTATATGCACTACCTGCAATGGGAATCATTGAAGCAAATTCAGCGTAACATAATCCTGCTAAAGCACAGCCAAAAGCAGCGATAAGGAAGGAAATTGTTACTGCAGATCCCGCGCACTCTCCGGCCGCAGCTGCGGTTCTTACAAATAATCCGGCACCAATAATTGCTCCGATACCGAGAGCGACAAGTGCACCGGCACCAAGAGTTCTTTTTAGTCCTTTTTCGGAATCACCCGATTCGGCCATAAGCGATTCGATTGGCTTCTTTATGAATAATTTTGACATCTCTAAGATTTTTAGGTTAAGGTCGTAAATATAAGTATTTTGTTGGTTTTACAATGATTGAGAGTTATTTTAAAATATGATCTATTCATTGGTGTGTTGATAAGGAAAACACGTGATTTGCAAGGTTTTTAGTTATTTTTACACTATGGAATTATTACTGCTATCCATTTTTATTGTGGGGTATGCCCTCATTACCCTTGAACACAAGGTAAATATCAATAAGGCTGCCACGGCTATATTGACCGGTGTGGCCTGTTGGACAGTTTATATTCTTGTTGAGAAGGAACCCGAAGTAATAAACGGGGAGTTAAGCCATCATTTATCAGGCATTGCTGAAATTTTATTGTTTTTGTTAGCGGCAATGACAATTGTTGAACTAATTGATGCGCATGATGGTTTTAGATTAATTACCGATAAAATTAAAACGGATAATAAAACAAAATTACTTTATATAATTGCCATCACTGCATTTTTTCTTTCGGCAATTTTGGATAACCTTACCACAACAATTGTTATGGTATCGGTTGCAAAAAAATTGATAGCCGATAATAAAGACCGGATGTTAATGGCAGGTATGATCATTATTG
>JAYUZA010000119.1:0-7139 GCA_043752145.1 Flavobacteriales bacterium | reverse complement strand
TGCGATTCGCTCAATAAAATTTCGAACGGCACCATACCTTTTTGTCGTGTTGGAACAAGATCCAAATTAATTTTCATACCCACTTTACCTTTGGCACTCATTTCACTGGTTGAACAGGTAATTCCTGCCGCACCCATATCCTGCATGCCAACGATAAGATCGGTTCTTGAAAGCTCCATAGTAGCTTCCAATAATAATTTTTCCTGGAACGGATCTCCAACCTGAACTGAGGGAAGATCTTTTGCTGAATCTTCGGTAATATCTTTTGACGCGAATGCCGCGCCATGAATTCCGTCTTTTCCTGTAGCCGAACCAACAATGAACACCGGATTTCCCGGACCTTCGGCAATGGCCGAAATGGTTTTACCTACCTTCATGATACCTGCGCTAAAGGCATTTACCAATGGATTTTGGTTAAAACTATCGTCAAAAAAAACTTCACCTGCCACGATTGGAATACCAAAGGCATTTCCATAATCGCCAATGCCTTTTGAAACACCTTTTACTAGCCATTTAGTGCGGGCTTCTTCAATATTTCCAAAACGCAACGAATTCATTTGAGCAATGGGACGAGCACCCATGGTAAAAATATCGCGGTTAATTCCTCCTACACCTGTTGCCGCTCCCTGATAAGGCTCTAAAGCAGATGGATGATTGTGTGACTCGATCTTAAAAGCACAAGCTAAACCATCACCAATATCTACCAAACCCGCGTTTTCCTCACCGGCTTCAACCAACATATGCGGACCTTTTTTAGGAAGGGTCTTTAACCAAATAATTGAATTTTTATACGAACAATGTTCGCTCCACATCACTGAGTAAATGGACAGTTCGGTAAAATTTGGAGTACGACCAAGAATTTCTTTGATCTTATCGTACTCTTCGGCAAGCAAACCCAATTGCTTTGCAGTTTCAACAGTTTCGGGATTTCCAACAGGAGTTTTTGACATGGCTATAATTGATAATGCTCAAAATTAACTGTAGTTATGGAAAAGGGGAATAAAAAACATCCTTTTTATCAACATATGGATAATTTGATGATTGATTGCAAAATACAGCTGCAATAAGCGAAATATTGTTTATTTTGCATTAAGAATGGAACATGTTTGGGGCATACCACTGGTAATAATTTATTTGGCAATATTCATTTATTTCGCACTGAAGTGGAAACATTTTCAAGATGAAAGCCTAAATAAAAACACCCTCTTACTTTTATTTTCGTACAAAATATTCATGGGTTTTTGTATCACGATGATATATGTATATTATTATCCGGTTGAACGTGATGCCGATATCTTTAAGTACTACAACGACAGTGCCGAAATGACTCGTGCGTTGTTCACTAAACCCGGTGATTTTTTCAGAATGCTTTTTGGTATCGGCAACGATACCGATTATTTTACGCAGGAGTATTATTCAAAAATGAATCACTGGTTCAGACTTTACGAAACGCAGGTATACAACGACAATCACACTATGATTCGATTAAATGCCGTAATGCGTTTATTCTCCTTTGGATACTATCATGTTCATACGCTTTTCATGTGTTTTCTTTCCTTTTTCGGAATGATGTCATTCTACAAAGGTTTTGCTCTATTTACGGATAAAAACAAGCACCGTTTACTGGCTTACGCGCTTTTTCTTTTTCCTTCGCTTGCATTTTGGAGTGCCGGGATATTAAAAGAAGGATTGATGATATTTGCGCTTGGAAATATTTTCTACGCAGTATGTTTACTCGTTCAAAAAAAAACCAGCCTTTTCTATATTTTACTCGCTGTTTTCTCATTTGTGATCATGCTTTATTTAAAATCGTACGCATTAGCTGCGTTAGGACTCGGTTTATTTTCACTTTCATTGGCATATACATTCAACAACCGTTTTGTTGGATTGGTCTATTCAGGCATTGTAGGAATGATCGTTTGTTTTCTCTATCTAATAACCTACGCATATCCCCAATACAATATTCCCGAGATCATCACACAAAAGCAGGTAGATTTTACCCGCTTTAGTTTACACATGAAAGCAGGTAGCTATTTTTCTATTGGCGAATTGGGTGGTAACTGGCCCGATCTTTTAGCCATGTCGCCAAAAGCATTCGTTACGGGAATGTTTAGACCCATGATATGGGAAGTGCGAAATTCGTTGATGTTGCTCAACGCACTTGAATCTTTGCTAATTATAACAGGAATTATTTTATCGATCGTATTTTTTAAACGTCCTGAAAAACATCAGCTAAACATGCTTTTATGTTCAAGTATGATAGTCATAATTCTTTGTACGCTTATCGGACTTGCCACTGCTAATTTCGGCTCGTTGGTACGATACAAAGTCCCGGCAATACCGTTCATTATATTTATGTGTATTTGTTTGATAGATCTAAATAAGATTCGCTCTCTTTTCGCCACCAAGGCACCAAGACACTAAAATTCACCAAAACTAAATTGGCACATCAACACATTAACACATCATCACATTACTTCCTAGAAGGAGACCCGTCTTTAGAGGCTTCGCTCACGTAATTCAATTTCACCGTCATTCCATAAACATCGTAGTCGAAAAACACGGGAGAAAGGCGGAAAATAGTCAGTTTGGTCGGACCAAAGTTCAGTGTGTTTTCGTTAATGCTCCAGCTATCAACTTTTACTAAAGTGTTTGCATCTAAAATGGTCCCATCATTCATGAATGAATATGTTTTATCACCATCTACAAATTTCCAGGACGTACCGAATTTTCCTTTCAACCATTTTGGGTTGATGATCTTTCCAACGGTTTTATCCTTTTCAATTTTTTCATTCGATTTCACATAAGTAAGTGTATCATGATTTGGTAGATTCATCACTACTTTTTCATCACTTACTTCTATTAATGTATAAATGAATGGTTGAAAATCGTTCATTGTTAAATTAGCTCCGTCAACCGTATATTTAATCGCAGTTCCTGATTGGAACATCACTTCGCCTTTATTGTCAAATTGCAAATACTCATAATAATCGTGACCACTTTCAAGCTTCCAGGTTTTTTTACTGTCACCGGCAAGGTATTCAACTGCCTCGTTACCGTTTAGTTCAGACCCCTTTTTAGGTCCGCCTTTACCACAGGAAGCCAAAACGGCTCCAACAATAAAAAGATTCAGCATTACTTTAACAGACATGTGTTTTGGTTTTTTACAAATATAGGTTTAAACCGTTTAAATTTTAGTACAAAAAATTCAACTTGTTATCTCACAACTATTTTAATTACAGATATTTAACCCGTAATGATGAGTGCCCACCCCTATGCGTAAAACAACCAATGCTTATACCTTAATTAGTTTTTCAACACAGTTATACATGATTTTAAATAATTGAGTTAAGATCAGGTTAACATTTTAGTTAACTTTAGTATACATTAAACACACATGCGCGCACTCATATTTTTCTTTGTTTTCATTTTGGCTGGCAGTTTAAATGCTCAGCTTTTATTAAATGAAATAACCAATAACAACTCAACGCTCATTTATGATGAGGATGGAGATGCCTCCGATTTTATTGAATTATATTATAGCGGACCCGATTCAGTTGATATATCAACCTATTATTTAAGTGATAAATTTTCGGAGCCCGATAAATACCAATTACCCTCCCTTTATTTACAAGCAGGTGAACATTTTTTGATCTTTGCTTCCGGAAAAAACAGGAAAAGTTCCATTAACCATTATGAAACCGCTATTTACGAAACCGATACCTGGAAATATTTAGTTCCCTCAAGCGAACCATCTGCAGCATGGAGAAGCCCCGGTTTTGCGGCAGCAGGATGGTCGAACGGCAGCGGTGGATTTGGTTATGGTGATGGTGATGATAATACAACCGTTAGTGCAACCAACAGTGTTTATTTTTTCAAAACATTTACCATTGTCGATACTGCCGATATTATCAACGCGATATTGCACATTGATTATGATGATGGTTTTGTTGCTTATATAAACGGAGTTGAAATTGCACGAAACAACATTGGTACCATTGGTACCCCTCCCGTTTATAACGACAACGCACCGGGAAGTCACGAAGCATTAATGTTTGCCGGTGGCGATCCCGAACAATTCATGGTTGATCCTGTTTTTTTAAAGAGCATTATTACCAACGGCACGAACGTTTTAGCAATACAGCTACACAATCAATCCTTTACATCGAGTGATCTTACCGGACGTGCTTTTTTAAGTTTTGGCATAGGAAGTACATCTACATATTACGGAGCAACACCAGCTTTTTTCAATGTAGTTCCCAGTAGTATTGCGCATACCAATTTTAAAATCGGCAATGACGGAGAGACTATTTATTTAACCAATGGAACTTCGGTTACCGATTCGGTTTTCTGTCCAATGCTTTCTTATGATAATACCTATGCACGTCAATTAAGCGGATTTGCCAACTGGTGCCTTTCAACTACCCCAACACCCAATACGTTCAATTCATGTCCTACCTGTTATTCGGGATATATTGCCAACCCTATTGTTAGTTTAGCCGCGGGCCACTACCCCACTGCACAAACCGTTAGCATAAGCCTTGCGCCCGGTTCAAGTGGCACTATTTATTACAGTATTGATGGCGATGATCCTGATAATACCGAGATCCTGTATACGGGACCCTTTGGCGTTTCGGCAACCACCGTAATTCGTACAAGAGTTTTTCCAAGTGTGAGTACAGATTTGCCTTCAAAGATCATTACACGAACCTATATCATCAATCAAAATTTTGATCTCCCTGTTTTCAGTATCGCAACCGATTCAGTTAATTTATGGGATGCCAATTATGGAATTTATGTTTTGGGTTACGGAGCCGATTCGGCCAACTATCCTTACTTCGGTTCAAATTTTTGGATGAATTGGGAACGACCAATGCACGTTGAATATTTTCACAAGGATAAACAACTGAAATATAATATAGACGGTGGAATAAAAATTCATGGTGGCTGGTCAAGAGGACAAGCGCAAAAAAGTTTCCGACTTTTAGCCAAATCAAAGTATGATGTCAATACGATGAACTTTCCAATGATAACCGATAAACCGTATATAAGCGATTATCATGCAATCAATTTGCGCAATGGCGGTAACGATTACAGCGAAGCACGGTCACGCGATGGCTTTATGCAACGTTTGGCTGCAACCACGCATGTTGACTATATGGGATACGAACCTGCATACGCTTTCCTTAATGGAATCTTCTTCGGACATTACGAAATACGTGAACGGGAGGATGCACATTTTATCCAGAATAATCATCACATTGACAACAACAATGTAGACGTTATATCACATACTTATTGGGGATTGAATGCGGTTGATGGTACTAATGATGACTTTTTGGCTATTCACCAGGAAATTATCACGCATCCATCACCTACAAGTGCGGCTTTTTATCAGCTCATTGATTCAACCATCGATCTTTTTAATTTCACCGATTATATGGCCACCGAAACATATTTAGGTAATGGCGATTGGGCGAGTTATCCGAACAATACAAAATTCTGGCATCAAAAAGTTCCTTACGGAAAATGGCGCTGGGTATTGTGGGATGTTGATTTTGGTTTGGGCTATGGCGGATCGCCAACCGATAATTATTTACCTACTTATCTTGGATCGGGGCAATACAGTTCCAATATACTTGCACAAATGTTGCTTAATCCAACATACAAGCAGTTTTTCATTAACCGTTATGCCGATTTGATCAATACCGTTTTTCAACCGGCTAATTTCACATATAACATGAACCGCACACGTGATTCGTTGGTTATAGCTATACAGGTACAAAATTTAATTTGGGGAACATGGGGTGTACCCGGTTTGTACGGTGCATACACAAATATGCAAACGCATAATGACGCTAGAAGAGGCGGTCAACGCAATAATCTTGAAGCCGACTTTGCATTAACATCACAGGTTACAGTAACGTTACAGGCATCACCGGCAGGAGCGGGTTATATTAAAATAAGTACAATTACACCAGGACCACTTCCATGGTCGGGGGTTTATTTTAACGGAAATCCGGTGACAATAACTGCGTATGCCAACCCTGGTTATACGTTTGATCACTGGAATCCAAATGCTGTTATACCGCTTACGACAACAGCGGCATTAACCAATTTAAACATTACAAGTTCTTCAAATTTTACAGCTGTATTCATGGGTGCACCTGTCGTTAGTGCGGTTGTAGTTAGTGAGGTTAATTTTAACAGCGATAACGGATTTGACTCGGGCAATTGGATAGAATTATGGAATCCTTCGGCTGCCGAGGTGGAATTAACAGGTCATTATTTAATACACGGTACACCGTATAACCGAATTGAATTTCCTGATGGAACAAAACTTACCTCCAACGACCATATCGTTATAGCCAGCGATAAAACAAAATTCATGGCTTCGTATCCTTCATACGATACAACACGATTAATTATCAGCAACCAAATGAGTCTTGACAATTTAGGAGATTCGATCAAATTATTCAACCAATATAGTGCACAACAATTCAATTTTACCTATACCGATTCGTTGCCATGGAAACGTGCGGCAAGCGGAACAGGTCGTACTATGGAATTGAAAGAAACAGATTACGCTAATTTTTTATTACCAAGTGCGTGGCGCACCAGTTGCATGTACGGTTCACCGGGCGCCATTCACCAACCGTGCGGAGAACCAATTGTTATTTCTGAGATCAATTACAATCCTGCCAGCAATACAGGTGAATGGTTGGAGCTTTACAACAATTCAACAAGCACTATTGACATGAGCGGATACGTTGTAAAAGACAGCAAGAACAATAATATTTATACGATACCAAACGGTGTTTCATTGGCATCTGATGCCTATTTAGTAATTGCGGGAGATACGGGTTTGTTCAATAATATTCATTATCCGATCACCAATGTTGTAGGTAATTTCACCTATAACCTTTCAAACAACAGCGAAGTTATTCGTGTATACGATTCAAGCGATGCCATTGTATATTCGGTTTGGTTTGACGATAACAATGGCTGGCCAAGCGAAGCTGACGGGCTTGGAAAAACACTGGAGTCATATGGATATGCAACCGATGTGAACGAAGGTTCCAATTGGTTTGCGGGTTGTAATTTAGGTTCACCTGGATGGCCTTATAAAGCTGCCTGCT
>JAYUZA010000118.1:0-7158 GCA_043752145.1 Flavobacteriales bacterium | reverse complement strand
AAAATCAAATTTTCAAATTCGAATTTCATTAATGGAAAGTAAATAGCTGTGTCGGAAACAATATCCCCAACTTCATTCAATATTTCACCTGTAACCGACTGCTGCGAATACATCCTGGCCATCATACCATCCATGGCATTTAAAGCCATTCGTAATAAAAGTCCAATGGGTAAAGCAAGAAAAAAAATTGTATATTTATCTGCAAACCAAAATAAAGATCCGATGGCTATTGATAATAAAACAGAAAAAATGGTGATCTGATTAGCGGTGACCCTTTTCGCGTGCAACCAAACTACTAATGGTTTTAATAACGCTTGAAACTTAGGTTTTATCTTGTAAATAGATATCATTAACAGTGGTCAGAAATTATTTAACAGAGAATTCTACATCTCTCTTCTCATCCTTGCAACAGGAATATTCAATTGCTCACGATACTTTGCAACGGTTCTGCGTGCTATGGTATAGCCTTTATCTTTCAAAAGTTTGGCCAATTCATCATCGGTCAACGGATTCTTTTTCTCCTCGGCAGCAATGGCATCGCTCAATATTTTTTTCACTTCGCGTGCGCTTACTTCCTCGCCCGCTTCGGTTTGCAGACTTTCGCTAAAGAATGTCTTCAATAAAAATGTTCCGAAATGTGTTTGAACGTATTTACTATTGGCCACACGGCTCACTGTTGAAATATCCATTCCTACAATTTCGGCAATGTCTTTTAAGATCATCGGCCTCAATTTCGTTTCATCGCCACTCAGGAAATAATCGTGCTGTAATTGCATAATGGTATTCATTACCAATAACAATGTTTGCTGGCGTTGCATAATGGCATCAATAAACCATTTCGCTGAGTCTATTCGCTGACGAACGAACTGTACTGCTTCCTTACTCTTATCATCGGCACCTTTTTTTGCAGCGTAGTCTTTCAACATCTCGGCATAATCGCGCGAAATCTTTAAGGTGGGTGCGTTACGCGAATTCAGCGTAAGCTCTAACTTATTATTATCCTCGTGAATGAAAAAATCGGGAATAATGGTCTGTACATTTTTTGAGGTCTCTTTTAAACTTCCTCCGGGTTTCGGATTCAATTTAATGATCTCCTCTATCGCTTCTTTTAAATTCTCTTCTGAAATATGCAGTTTCTTAATGATCTTATCGTAATGTTTTTTTGAGAACTCTTCAAAACATTTATCTATTACCATAATGGCAATTTCGGTTCCCATATCTTCGGCATCGCTGCGCTTCAATTGCAACATTAAACATTCCTGCAAACTGCGTGCGCCAATTCCCGGTGGATCTAAATGTTGAATTATATTCAGTACTTTTTCAATTTCCTTTTCATCAGTACTTATGTTTTGCGAAAATGCAAGGTCATCAACCAAAGCATCCATCTCTCTGCGCACATAACCATCCTCATCCAAATTACCAATGATGTACGCGCCAATTTGCTTATGGCGTTCCGTTAAAGTACGCAAATTTAATTGTTCAATTAAAATGTCCTGATACGATTCGCCCTGCGCAATGGGAACAACTTTTTCATCATCATCGGAACTATGATTGTTAGCTTTTAATTTATAATCGGGTGTATCGTCCTCTAAATAATCGTTGATATCGTAATCGCGTTCGTTCTCTTCGTTACCATCTTCATTGTTATCAAATTCATCTTTTTCATCTTCCTGGCTATCGTCATCATCTTTATTATCGCCTTCTTCTAATGCAGGATTAATTTCAAGTTCTTCTTTGATGCGTTGCTCCAATTCACTGGTAGGTACCTGCAACAATTTCATCAACTGAATTTGTTGGGGCGACAGCTTTTGTAAAAGCTTGAACTGCTGAAATTGTTTCATTGCCATTGGGTAAATATAGGCAATTAATAGCCCAGACCTTTCTCAAGCGCTAAAGCTCCTTTGCAAACGCGGTCAGGTCGGGGATAATTTATTGACTTACAGGCGCTCATGAAATAGGGCTTGTTCGACTAAAGCCGGTATTCGGCTGTTTTTTTGTCCACGGACTGAAGTCCGTGGCTATTAGAGATAACGATAAGATTTTTATATAAAAGAATCTCTACATATCGGCCTGAAGGCCGATAAAAATCCCGCTATTAAAATCATAATTTATCATACGAATCTGCGTCATCAGCGTTCTTTCTTCAACTACCAAATCCTATAATCAAAACTAATGTTCTCATTTCGGTTAGCCGGTGTTTGTCGTCCACCCGACAACTCACTTACTTTTGATCCTGAATATGTTTTTAATTCGCTCAACATAATTTCACCATCGTGGTTCAGGTCGGCATCCATCGACTTTATGCCGTTTAAAAGTACATAAGTGAACAGTCCGTTATTCCAATCCTTTCCTTCCTGCGCTACTTCATAACCACTGGCCGAACTAATGATATTAGATCCTGTTCCTTTGCGCATATCGTTAAACACCTCTTTCATCAATTCGGTTGTTTGTTGCATGCCCAGTACTTTGTGTTTTACGCCCGTTCCAACACTTCTGAATTCTACTCCATCAACCTGCGCAACGGTTTTATTATCAGCTTCAACATCATCCTTGTCTACCTCACCGCTATGACAAGTGTCCATAAATAAAATTTTCTTCAGGGCTTTTATCTCATCAAGTAAATTTTCGATTTCAGCGTAAGAGATTCCGCGTTTTTCAGGCGAAATAAAATCCATATCGTTTGAAGCGAAATAATATTCAAACTCGCTGTTTAACACACCATGGCCCGCAATAAAAACAATTACCTGATCGTTGGCATCGGCCTGCGTTAAAAAACTTTTGATCATGAGCAACATTTCTTTATTTACTTGCGCGTTAGTAAATGTTTTCGTAAAGATCTTAGCGTATAATTTTGAACCTGCAAAAGCTTTTTCAACATCACCCGCATCTTTAGCGGCATATTTTAAATTGAACTGGTTGTTGGCATATTCTGAAACACCCACGGTAACAATGTATAAATTGCCTTTTTTATTCAGGTCGGTACACATAATGGTAATAGTCTCGCGAAACGACTCGGCTCCGTTCTTATTCACGGCCGAAACCTGAATTTTATTTTCACCGGGAACCAAGGGAATATCAAAAGTCCTTTTAAGCGAACGTTTATCTTTTTCTTCTACCTTATATCCTTTTGTTCCAAAAACAGGCACATCGTTGTTGTAAATATTTATTTTATACAAATCGGCTTTCTCATCATTGGCTGTTATTTCCAGCTTATAAATATTCTCTTTGCCATTTTCAGGAGAAGAAAGTATTTCAACCACCGGCAAATTTTTATCACCCGATAATGCCGACTCCTCCAATCCCATTTTTTTTAATCTTCGCTCGTACGCTTTTTTCAGCGATTGATTGTAAAGTGAATCGCCAATACCCAAACGTTCATTAATGATATCGGGTCGATTGTACTTTAAGTCAAACTGATCGAAGGGATAATACTTCGCGTCTTTTTCCTGTCCTTTATTAATGTGATACCCAATATATTTTGAACCTTCCTTTGATCCTTTAAAATAACCATCGTTGGTCCAAATGATCCATTCGTTATTCCACCCTACAAAAACATTTATCTCGGGATTTATCGTAGGCGTTTGTATAAGATAATTCGCGGTATCATCGCCAAAATCGGTACGTAATTTTTCATACAATTTTTCCATTCCTTCAGGAGTTGAAAAATCAAGCGAAGGATATTTTGTTTTAAAGAATGTTACCGATGGTTTGTTGAGCGTTTCATATTTCATGATGGTCTTTTTATCCACCACCGATGATAGGTTCCATAGACGAATGGTTTGATCGAGTCCGCCCGAAATAACATATTTTCCCTGCTCATCCGACCAAAGTGCTTTTACACCTCCTTCGTGCCCGATCAAAAAAGCTGTTTGAAAACCCTCCATATTGGATGTAAATACCGAGGAGCCAAAAGCGCAAACAATTTTATCAGAACCTGCGAACATATACGCGTTGGTTGCATAACCGCTCTTGTCATCAAATTCAATTGTCCATTTTTGTTTTGCATTTTCATACAAACAAAGTGCTGCGTTATCATAATTCAACACACCCCCTTTTTCATGCTTAAGTTCAAACTTATCTTTTGTTGTGCGAATACCTCGGTATGGTTCTTCCCTGTCTTTTGGCAAGCGGTAAAGTTTTCCTGATTCCAGATCAAAAAGGATTTCCAATGTTCCCTTTCCCATACTTTGACTGCATTGGCCTTGCGTAAACGCCAATAAATTATCGGCATAACCCACTGCGCAAACCGTTATTCCATATCCAAGCAAACGAACGCCCTCCTTACCATAATTAATTGTATTTGATTTATCAGCTTCTTTATACTTCCAAAAAACGATCTCACTGTCGCGGCCACCGGCCGAAAATGCCAACCCGTTCTTTAAAATTCCGCTACACGTAACGGTGTTATTCATGCCATTAAAACCATTGGTAACTTTAAATTCATTTTTCACGAACTGAAACATACTTGTCATAAAAGGATATCGTTCCTGGCCGATTAATAATTTATCACCGGCTGTTGAAATACTCCCTATCGGCATATATCCTTCAATTTCCTGTTGCAATTCAAGATCATTGTTCAATACCTGCACTTTTGTATACTCGTTAAACGCAACGAACAACTTTTTTAATTCGGCATTGTAGCAAATTTCATTTATAGGATAATTATTTTTTTCAAATACTTTGTCTTGTTTTTTGGATGGTATATCATACCTGTATAACTTTGCATCCCAGCCTCCCGACACAAGTTTATCGTTACCCATAAAACATACGGTACGTGCCGTTTTATAATGCGAGCCAAAATCGGTGTACATCGAAAAGTCATTCATGTTCCAAACCAGTACATGCCCATCGGCACCGGCACTAGCTAGAAATTTTCCGTTGGGCGAAAATGCAACCGAGTGAATTACGTTTTGATGTCCTTTCAAGACTTTAATAAGTTTACGTTTGGCAAAATCATAAATGCGAATGAGTGCCTGAACATTTGTACCCTTAACGTCCAATAAATACCCCGCTGTAGCAAGATACTTTCCATCGGGCGAAAGCGCTACCGTATAAAGTTGGCCGTCATTTCCTTCGCCACGTTCACCAAAGATCTCGCCCACTAAGTTTCCACGCTCGGTAGACCATATCTTTATTGATTTATCGTGTGAAACACTGATCAATAATTTTTCATCGGGGGTCAATGCAACTCCGCTAATAAGTGAGGTATGACCTTTTGGATTAATGATCAACCGACATTCCTCATCCTGAGCAGAAGCGCAGAAAGTTAATAGAGAATAGAAAATAGTTAATAGGGATTTCATGATAGGAAAGTAGGGAATTAAACGAAATGGGAAACTAGGGTAAAACGCGTATTTTATATGTCCACACACTGACCGCCTTTGCTAAAGCTTTAGCGGTTGCGAAAGTCCGTGGCTAGTAGGAAATTCAGGATATAAAAATTCTCGGTTTCCATCCTGCGCAGAAGCGCGGATGGTTAAAACTCACAGTTCTTAGGCGTCCTTGCAAACGGAATTACATCACGAATATTGGTCATGCCTGTTACGAATAAAACCAACCGCTCAAATCCCAAGCCAAATCCCGCATGTGGTGCTGTTCCAAACCTGCGTGTATCCAAATACCAACTCATTTCCTCAATAGGTAAATGCATTTCGCGCATGCGTTGTTCCAGTTTATCCAAACGTTCTTCGCGCTGACTTCCACCCACCATTTCGCCAATACCGGGGAATAAAATATCCATAGCGCGCACGGTTTTTCCATCTTCATTCTGACGCATGTAAAAAGCTTTGATCTCTTTCGGGTAATCGGTAAGGATCACAGGCTTTTTAAAATGTTTTTCTACCAGATAGCGCTCATGTTCACTTTGCAGATCGGTACCAAAGCCTGCAACAGGATATTGAAATTTCTTTTCTTTATTGGGTTTACTTTGCAATAAAATATCAATGGCTTCGGTATACGTTAGGCGAACGAATTCATTGTCCACACAAAATTTTAATTTTTCGTGCAGGTCCATCGGACTTCTTTCGTTTTGCGGTTTTTGTTTTTCTTCGTCCAGTAAACGTGTTTTTAAAAATTCAATATCATCGGCACAATTATCAAGCACATAACGTATAACGTACTTAAGCAGTTCTTCGGCAAGGTCCATGTTATCGTTAAGATCATTGAATGCCACTTCGGGTTCTATCATCCAAAACTCGGCTAAGTGACGCGTGGTATTTGAGTTTTCGGCTCTGAATGTTGGTCCAAACGTATACACTTTTCCCAAGGCCATTGCGGCTAATTCAGCTTCCAACTGACCACTTACAGTAAGCTTTGTATCCTTACCAAAAAAATCTTCTTTAAAATCAGGCTTGCCTTCGGGTGTTAACGGCATTTTTGTAAGAGGCATAGTTGTTACTTGAAACATTTCGCCTGCACCTTCGGCATCTGAAGCGGTTAATATAGGCGCATGGAAATAATAAAATCCGTTCTTGTGAAAAAATTCGTGAATGGCATATCCCAATGAATGACGAATACGGAATATGGCGCCAAAGGTATTGGTACGAAAACGTAAATGCGCTATTTCGCGCAAGAATTCAAGACTGTGTTTTTTTGGTTGTAAAGGATATTTTTCCACATCGCAATCGCCCAACACTTCCAGTTGTTCAACCACTATTTCAACCGACTGTCCTTTTCCTTGCGATTCAATTAATTTTCCGATTACACATATGGCCGCACCGTTAGTAATGCGTTTTAACAATGCTTCATCATACTTATTAAAATCAACAACGGCCTGTAGGTTATGAATACATGTTCCGTCATTAATTGATATAAAAGTGTTGTTGCGAAATGAGCGAACCCATCCTTTAACCTGTACAAGGGTCCCGATAGGTTGATTTTTGAGCAAACCGGCTATTTCGGTGCGTTTTAAGGTAGTATCCATACAAATACAAAGAAAGATAAAATATTTTAACCCGAACCGACACATATTAATAATGTAGGAAACGTTTCCTTAACATTTGTCTATACAATATTTGATAATGAGTAACTTACGGGAAACAATAGATACACAGGAAACATTTTTTATGTTTTTCGTTTCCGGTATTAAAAATGTTTTTACTTTTGGGCCATGGATCTTAAACTAAACTTAATTCTTGATCAGGCCGCCAAACTTTTTAT
>JAYUZA010000117.1:0-7162 GCA_043752145.1 Flavobacteriales bacterium | reverse complement strand
AAAGAATACAGATGATTCGGTTCAAATTTTTACTCATTATACGTCAAAAACCACGAATGAAATAAATAACCTGCATCAATTTTGTTTGGATAATGTACCCGCGTACATGATGCCCGATAAATTTATTTTACATTCGCAATTACCCTTAACATCATCGGGAAAAACCGACTATAAAAAATTGAGTGAAATTTAAATGAGCGATTATTTAGAAACATACAAACAGTTTTTTGAATCGGTTACACCGGCTATAAATGCAAATTATGCCGAGCGCGAACAAGTGCAGGAATTTTCGCGCGCCAATTGGGATGCCATGGGTAAAATGTTATTGCAGGCAGGAACCTTGTCAAAAGCCAATGGTGGAAACGATTTTGATTTCAAACAATATGGAAGTGTACTGCGTCACATGGGATTTTATTGTGAAGACAATGGCCTTAATTTTTCATTAATGGCACATGCACTTGCTTGTGTTATGCCATTGGAGAAATTTGGCACCTCACCTGAAATAAAAAAATTATTACCCGATTTTGCTTCAGGAAAATTAATCCTGTGCAATGGTATTACCGAATCACAGGGCGGTTCAGATGTCAATAATATGCAAACCAAAGCCGATAAAACAGGAACTGGTTATGTTATTAACGGCCATAAATCGTTTTGCACCAACGGACCCATTGCTGATTTTGCATTGATTTATGCAGTAACCGATCAGGAAAAAGGTTTTTTTGGAGGAATAACGGCATTTTTAATTGACCTCAAAATAAAAGGTGTTACCAAAGAAAAAACGTTCTCCAAAATGGGATTAAGAACGGTACCGGCTTGTGCATTGAAGTTTGAAAATGTGGATATAAGTGATTCTTTCGTAGTAGGACAGGCCGGTGGTGGCGGACTCATGTTCCAGGAAAGTATGGTCTTTGAAAAATCTTTGATGGCCGCCTCACATGTTGGAACCCTGCACCGTTGGCTCAACCAAATGATCGATTTCAGTAAAAAACGCAGGTACCAACAGCAACCATTATTAAAACAACAGTCTATAGCACATACTCTAGCTGAGGTGAGGATAGATCTTGACGCGGCAACGGCCTTGGTAGATAAAACAGTAGCTCAAATGAATGGGAAAAATATTTCCCGAAAAATTGAGTCGGCTGCAGTAGTAAAATATTTTGTAAGCAATATAATGACTAAGAACGCGCAGGTTTTTATGAATTTATTGGCTGGCGAAGGATATAAATCTGGATCCATCTGCGAAATTCAGTTGCGCGATTTTATGGCATCAACAATGTATTCAGGAACAAATGAAATACAAAAAAACATTATAGCCTCCGCATTTTAGCAGACGCCATTGCCTTATGCCTGTTGGCTTTTGCCTAAAGTGTTAAGGTCAGATTGAAGTAGAATTAAAATAAGCATCTTATCGTCAGTACTCCCTATGGAAGAAACATTATACGATGTTGCAGTTATTGGTGGCGGCCCGGGCGGTTCATCCTTTGCAACATACGCAAGACAAAAAGGACTAAGCGTCATCCTTTTCGAAAAAGAAAAATTTCCCCGCGATCACGTGGGAGAATCATTAATTCCTTACACCTATTACAAGATGCAGGAACTAGGTGTTTTGGACGAAGTGCGAAAATTCGCCACGTACAAACCCGGAGTAAATTTTGTGGACATTGACGGTTCACGCGAGTCAACCTGGTGCTTTGGAAAAGTTTTAAAAGATGATAGTCATTTAACAT
Source organism: Flavobacteriales bacterium (assembly GCA_043752145.1). Classification (GTDB taxonomy): domain Bacteria; phylum Bacteroidota; class Bacteroidia; order Flavobacteriales_D; family UBA2798; genus DASPJQ01. The sequence continues at coordinate 5,435 of JAYUZA010000117.1, read as the reverse complement.
TTCACACGGTACGTTCTATTTTTGATGATTGTTTATTAAAGAACAGTGTTAAGCACGGAGCCGAAGTGTATGAAGAGCATACAGCCAAGGAAGTAATATTGGACGATCCTTCGGGAAATGTAATACTGCGTGTACAGAACAAGGAAGGGATCAGCAAAACCGTTAAAGCAAAATTTTTTATCGATGCCAGCGGACAGGGATCTTTTTTAGCAAGTAAATTCAAAACAAAAACCGGCTATCGAGATCTGGATCGTGTTGCATTTTTCAATCACTGGCTGGATACAACGTATGATCAGTCATTGATACAGGGCCTTATTAAAATTGTGTACCTGGGCGGAATGAAAAAAGGCTGGATCTGGGTAATTCCTGTTGGCCGAAATCATTTAAGCATTGGTGTTACCTTAAGCAACGATTATGTAAAGGAACAAAAAGCGAAGATCCTTGCCGAAGGCATTACCGATTGGAGTAAGGAATTGTACCAACGCGAACTCTCCTATGCCGTAGCATTGCAACCAATTATTAAAGGTGCGCGCATGGAACACAAAACTGTAGTGCAGGGCGATTATTCATTCTACAGCGATAAAAAATTCGGAAAAAATTGGGCCATGGTTGGCGATTCGGGCGCATTTTTAGATCCCATTTTCTCCAGCGGAATTTATGTGGCCATGGAAACAGCCTGTAAAGTTGCCGATTGTGTGAACACTACCCTCAAAGTGGGACAGGAAGAAGGACAAAAACAATTCGAAAAAGAATTTCAGATAATAAATGATGGATACGCACTTATTGAAAAATTTGTTCGTCTGTTTTACGATCCCAACACACTTAATTTCGCGCATGTTGATCCGCAAAGTAAAATATCCTACGATAAATTCCTGTATGCCTACAATATTTTCCATTATTTATTGGCCGGTGATTTCTTTTTGAACAGCAAAAAGTACAGCGATTTTCTTGATACTATTTACGATGAAAGAACCTACAAACGGTTCATGGATTTTATTCAAACCAAATGGGACGAAACAAACCTCAGGCAAAATTGCCTGTACGAATTCCATCAAATGTATGGTCATTTAGAAGGCGATCAGGTGGTAGAGGTTTTGGTAAATTTCAGGGAGGATACAAAAAAATAATTTAGTGTATTGTAGTGTATATCCACACCCACTCCCACACCCAACCATTCCTGCGCAGGCAGGAATCTCCCCGTGCACACACAGTAGCTCACACCTTCAAACCCTTTTTAGTATAATTCTTTCATGATCTACGATGTAATAATAATAGGCGGAGGCCCCACGGGCTCCACAGCTGCAACGTATCTGGCGCGATACGGATATAAAGTTCTTGTGCTCGAACGCGAAAAATTCCCACGTCCGCATGTGGGCGAATCGCTTTTGCCTTTTTGCTACGAAATTTTTAAAGAGATCGGTGTTTTTGAGGAAATGAAAAAACGTTTTGTTCGAAAACCGGCTGCACGCTTTTCCAATCACGATGGCAGCGCCACATCAACCTGGTGTTTTAAAAATGTTTTGTTCGATGAAAGTTATTTATCCTTTCATGTAATACGCGCGTATTTTGACGATATGATGTTGAAGAACGCCCGTAAGAATGGTGCCGAAGCACTCGAAGAAATGAATGTGGAGAAAGTGGACCTTGATCTGCCAAACGGAAACGTAAGGGTATACGCCACCAATTGTTGCGATAAAAGCGATCACGTGTATGAAGGAAAATATTTATTGGATGCCAGTGGTCAGGATACATTTTTAGGAAAACGGTTGGGAGGAAAACAAGCGTATCAGGACCTCGACCGCATAGCCTTTTTAGCGCATTGGGGCGGGGTCGATTATATTCACGGTATCGACATGGGTTATTTGAACATAGCCTATTTAGAACAGCATAAAAGTGGCTGGTTCGGTCTGCAACCGGTAGGCAAGGATAGGGTGAGTGTGGGATTGGTGATAGATAAAAAATACCTGAAAGCCGAAAAAGAAAAATTCAAAAAACAAGGCATTGACGATTGGCAAATGGCTTTGTATATGCAGGAGATCAAGAATACTAAATTAACCAACGACCTTATTATAAAACCGGGAGCCAAAATAGTTCAAAAGCTCATCATTGTTTCCGATTTCTCGTATTTCGCCAAAGAGCAGTACGGGAAAAATTGGGCCATGATTGGCGATGCCGGAAAATTCCTTGATCCGATATTCGCTTCGGGTGTTTATTTGGGAATGTATAGCGCACGCATGTATGCCAAGGCACTTCATACGCGATTCACAAAAGGCATGGAAGCATCGGAAGCCGAAATTGCGGCAAGCATGAAACACATTAACGGAGCCTATGAATTGGTGGAAAAATTCATCAATATTTTTTACGATCCCGAAGGTTTCAATTTAGCGGAAATGTCATCGACTTCAGAGTCTAACTATAAAAATTATGAAACTGCGTTCTCGTTAACCCACTATTTATTGGCTGGCGATTTCTTTAATAATTACGAAAAGTACAGCGGATTTTTAGATATGCTTAAGAACCCCAAACAATTTGCACGCTGGAAAAACCTGGTCGTTCACAAACCCTTAAAAGACATAAACCCTTGTGATAATACGTGGGAAGAAGTGTTTGGCGAATTGGACGAAGAGTTTTGTAAAAGTGTTGGTCAAATAGATTAATTTCATACCAGCATATCTCAAACACACACCCACTTCAACTGCCCCATATCCAAATTCCATCCTTGGAAAGCGAATACGGGAAGCTGTGCACACCACTTTTTTGAATAGCAAATAACATCGGGTTTAAACCTTATACTATGAGCAAATACATAACAACAACCAACAACTATCCGGGCATTTTAGAAATGCTTTGGTTCAAACCGGCAACAGGAAGCAAACTTTGTGCTTTGGCCAATCAAGTACTTTTAGGTCCATCGGGCCTAACTTCAGGCGAGCGCGAAACTATCGCAGCTTATACCTCAGCTTTAAACGATTGTGAGTTTTGTTGTGCTTCGCACAACGGAGCGGTAAACTGTCATTTAAAAGCGGAAATAAAACCGGGCGATTATTTAACTCCCGAGTTCATGGCAAAGCAAACACCAAAAATGCAAGCGCTTTTAGGGATTGCGGCACAGGTTCAAAAAGGTGGAAGGCATGTTACCAAAGAGAGCGTTGATGCAGCAAAAGCGGCCGGGGCAAGCGATGAAGACATACATGATGCGGTGCTGGTTTGCGCTGCCTTTTGTATGTACAACAGGTACGTTGACGGACTCGGAACTCACGTCTCAAACCAGGAAGATTATAAAGACACAGGGGTTAGGCTGGCTACCAAAGGCTATAAATTTCCTCCTCGTTTTTTATACTGGTTGGTGAAAAGGATCCTGAATAAAAGGTACGCCAAGGGCTCAAAATTTGCCAATTATTAAGAAACAAAAGGACCTGTAAATTGTGTTAAAACCGCATCCCGCAGGAGGCCGTTTTAGCACAAACCCTCCCTCATAATTGCGATGTTGCCCTGAAAACCGGTCTTAAAAAATAAACTTTGCGACCGAGGCTCTCAAGGACTGGGAAACCAATACTCGAGGCATTTCCTGTTAATCCCCTTAAATTCTCAAATCAATCAAATTTCAAATACAATAATATCAATTATTTATAAAATAGCACTTTTAAATAGCAAGTAATAATATATAAATTACTTTTATATTGCAAGTATTATTATCTTTGTGTTATGAAGGTAAAAAACCTTGTTTTTCGATCCGACTGCCCCATAAGTGCCACCCTCGATATTATGGGCGACAAGTGGTCGTTGCTCATCATTCGCGACATGGCCATGAAGGGTAAAACCAGCTACAAAGAATTTGCCGAGGGACCCGAAAAAATAGCTACGAATATCTTGGCTAACCGGCTGTCAAAATTGGAGGCTATGGAGATTATAAGCCGCCAAGCCCATCCAAAAAATAAGGTTAAGGTGATCTATAAATTGACCCAAAAGGGCATCGACCTGGTGCCGATCCTGGTTGAAATTATAATCTGGAGCGAAGCGTATCATGAGGCCCAACCCATGACCACCGAGTTTGCCCGTCTGGCCAAAATGGACCGCCAAGGGGTCATTCAAAACATTGTTGGAAAACTGGAAAAGGCTATTTGATCTTTCTTTTTTGAAACACTTAAGGCACTTTAGAATACTTAAGTTTTAAAGCTTTGGCGAGTATTTGCGGTAATTTTTTATGTCGCAAAGCGACACCAAATCTCTTAAAATTCCTTGTCACATGTTTGTCAATCTGCGAGCGTTAGCAACGAACACAAATAAAATCAACACGTTTGTGAGTAAATCTGCGGCAAAAAGGAGTCCGTGTAGCGAACGATTAAAATTTGTCTTAATCTGTGAAATCAGTGCAATCTTTCCTAAACCTGTGGTTTAGAAAGGGGTAGGGAAGACTAAAATTCACCGAGCCTCTGCGCCTCCGCGTGAAATAAAAAGGGGGGGTATTACTTTTTAAGGAAATCCATGATCTTCCCCGCAACCTCATTCTGCCCTTTTTCACTCGAAATATACGAGCGGTCACCATCATTTGTCATGTACCCAAGTTCAAGCGAAAGAGCCGGACATTGTGCGTTTTTAAGAATGAATAAATTAGCGTTTTTGATCTCTTTTTTAGTCAGTTTATCATTGGCTATGGTGTTTACCAGGTTTTCGGCTTTTTGAAATGAGCTGGCGTAAAAATGATTGCTTTGAGAAACGTATGCGCTTACCCCGTTTTGGGCACGGTCCTGCGAATAGTTAATGTGAAGCGAGATTAACAGGTCGGGGTTTAACTTATTTATTTTTTCAACCCTTTCAACAAGAGGCATAAATGAATCGTCTTCACGAAGCAAAACAATTTCAATATCATTGGTAATATCCAAGGCTTTTATTTTTGCGGCAATTTTTTGCACAAGTAATTTTTCACTCAATTCATCGTGCGTTACACCATGATCATCGCCACCGTGACCGGCATCAATTACAATGGTTTTTTTTACCGGAGCGGTCATAAATGCGAAGCATAGGAATACAAGGGCTAGTCCTGCCAGCCTGGCTGAATTTTTCATAAAACACTGGTATTTAATTTGTTTGGAAGGTCTATTACGAGCTTTACTTTAAAAGGTTACAAAAAAGGCAAAAGCCATTAGACAAAAGGCACAAGAATTTAATTCGGGTATTAAAATTTCATTAGTAAAGCAGTCCTGTAGGGACAACATATTGGTAGAAATTCCCATTGCATTTTTTCAAAACCCCGTAGGGGTGACATTGGGGGGGGGCTATTTTCGTTCGAATTTCGGTTTTGGGGTTTTTCTTTCTTTTTTGCGTTGTTGATATTTTTGATTTTTACCTGCAAAAGTTGTAAGCGATAAATTCAATCCAAAGCCAAATTTTGAAGCTGTCCAAATCAAGAGTGCCAGGCTCAATAATATTCCGAT
>JAYUZA010000116.1:0-2767 GCA_043752145.1 Flavobacteriales bacterium | reverse complement strand
CGGCTGATGCGTTTTTGGCCCCACGGGCATGGTACCGCAAATATAATTTATGCCCATTTCGGTATATTTTATATCCAACTGCTCCATGATGGTATTTTTATTCATGGCATTAATTTGGTCGAGGGTGGCCAGGGTTGAAATATCTATCGATTTAGTTTTTGACATAAGTACAATATTATGGATTATTTTGGAACTTTTGTGCGGCTCTCAGTTCTTCGTACTCAGTTGTCAGTGGTTGCCGGTAAGAAGGTGGTGTCATCCTCATTTGCTTATACTCATTCCCCCTTATAACTGAGCACTGAGAAACGAGAACTATTAATTATCTTCGGTGGAATAGTAAAGAAATGTTAAACAAAATGAACCTTAGCCCCAGTAACTTGTACAACAGCTCAAAAACTATACATTTGTTAACTATGAAAAACCACCCAACAATGAAAAAATCAATTTTATCGATCTTTGCCCTTGCCACGGCTTTTGGAGCCAATGCGCAAAAGGACCTTAAAACAACTGCTGTAAATCTTTTTAAGAACGGCACTTATTTTATCGTAAAAGAAGGTACCGTAAACGCTCCGAAAGGAAACTGGTCAATGTCAATGGAAAATTTCAATCCCTTGCTTTCCACTTTTTGGATCAGCACATTGAAAGAAAGTCCGGTTAACCGTATTGAGTTTATTACTGACACCATTAAATCGACCCGTCCGATTGCCAATTTTCACGATGCTTTAAGTGCGAACAAAGGAAAAAAGATAAGGCTTACGTATACGATAGGAACTGCAGCAAACAGCGTTAGCAATGCTAAGGGAACTTTGGAAAACTATTATCCTGCAACCGGAATGGCAAAAATAAAAACGCAGGAAGGAAGTTTCCTGTTTTTGAATACAAGCAATATTTACGAATTGTATTTCGACCAGGAACCAAACGAACGTGTAAAAATGGATTCAACCGTACGTGTTGCGCGCATTGTATTTGACAAGGAAAAAAGCAATATGCCTTTAAAAATAAGTTATATGCAGTCGGGCATGAACTGGGCACCTTCGTATAGCCTTAAATTGATAGATGACGGCAAACTTCAATTATCGATGAATGCTTTGATCGAGAATTTTTCGGAAGACATTAAAGATTCGGAATTAACGTTAACACTTGGTGCAGCTAATTTCAAATACGGCTCACAACTGGATCCTTTAACACAGTTTTGGGTAAGTAATTTGGGTAATGCCTATGGAAGTATTTCCGGTGGAGCCGGATACGCCAGCAATAGTAATTATAATTATCAAGCTACTTATTCAAACGCTATGCCTGCACGTGAAATGCAAATGAGTGGTGCTTATGACAACGATGCCGCTGTTCCTTATAACGATTTCAATAATTATGTTACATCGGGCGATAAGGATGAAGATCTGTATCGTTATAAATTAGGAAAAGTGAACATCCCAAAAAATTCGAAAACAAGTTTTGCGATTTTCTCGGCCGATATACCGTATGAAGATATTTACGAGATCAATTTAACCGATATTGTAAATTACGCCACCAATCAACGTATTGCAATCAATGAAAATCAGCCATACGATGTGTTTCACTCATTGAAATTAAGCAATTCAACTTCTTTTCCGTTTACAACCGGACCATGCTTTGTACAGGATAAAAATTTACAACCATTGGCACAGGATCAAATTAAATACACGCCAACAGGAGCAAAAGTAAAAGTACAATTGGCTAAAGCAACCGATATACAGGTTAAGATGACCGAAGAAGAAGCCGGCAGTGAAGACAAAGCGAAAAAATTCAACAACTATTATTACAAACGTGTTACCATTACCGGAACTGTTAAAATGGAGAACCTACAGTCAAAATCAGTAAAGGTTTGTGTAACCAAATATGTGAATGGCGATATTAAAACTGTAAGCGATGCCGGAGCTATCAAAAAATCGGGTCAGTACAATGGTTTAAATCCGTATTCTGAAACCGAGTGGACAATTACTTTAGGTAAAGGCGAAAAGAAGAACGTTACCTATAGTTATGATGTTTACGTTTATCAAGCGTATTAAGAGAAGTTAGAAGTAAGATTTTAGAAGTAAGAAGTAATATATTCGGGTTCAACAACTCCGCTATGGGAAATCATGGCGGAGTTAAATTTCAAATCAATGCTTATTCCTTTTTTCCGTTCAGGATCTCGCGCATTTCCTTTTCCTCATTGACATAATTTACCAGCTTGCCGTTCTCATCGTATTCCCAAACAATAACGGCATCATCCAGTTCATGAATGAATTTATGAATTGATTCAAGTGTTCCATTGGTTCTATACGATGTCCATAAACCAACTTTTGCGTTCTGCTGGTACTGACCAGTCATATGTACTTTTTCATCATAATAAATCGTTTCGGTCGCATTTTCAATGTACCCGTCTTTAAACAACCCACCTAAATCAAATGTAATTGTACCGGATTGGGTGTGAAAAAAATAATTTCCACTTACAGGATTTTCAAATGACCTTAACCGGCAACGATTGTGACCCTTCTCCATAGAAGCTACATCCCGGCATTTCACTACGCCAGCATTCTTCGTAAAATAAACCGTATCGGTATAATTGTATACATAATAGTTTGTGTACGTACTATCAACCCTCACTCTACTCTCACAACAGTTTTGCGGCACAAGAGGTATTTTATCCTGCGCAAAAAGATGAATAGATAAAATAACTAAAATCAATGCTAAAGCAATCTTCATATATACACCTTTACATATTAAGATACTTTTCATTCGCATATTC
>JAYUZA010000115.1:0-2769 GCA_043752145.1 Flavobacteriales bacterium | reverse complement strand
CAGCTTTAGAGAGTGTGAAACCATCAATTTCAACCAGGTTTTGCTGGGCTTTTTTGAGCGATGAATTAAGTGTGGTAATGGGATTTTGTGCCGATGCATTAAGTAGAATAACTAAGCAAAAAGCAACGATGGCGGATAGTGTTTGCATGTGGGTTCTTTTCAGGGTTAATGGACATAACCTTAAAAAGTAACCCAACTGTAAAAAAGAAACCCCTAATAAATTGCTTCACAGGGGTTCTTGAAAATATATTTTAAGGATTTTTACTTTACTTCCTGCATTAGTTTTCTTAATAAAGGAGAGATTAGAATTAATGCAACACCACTTATTAAGGCAATGTATCCTATTGTTTCGTATCCTGATGTATACTGCTCTAACTTTTGCACGTTTGTAAGATTCTCACCAACGTTTTCGCTTTTAGCTAAAGCGGCACCAATTATACCGGCTCCGTATTGACCAAAAGCACTGGCTAAAAACCAGGTTCCCATCATTACACCATATAATCGTTTGGGTGAAAGTTTGGTTACCATTGAAAGTCCGATGGGCGATAAACATAGTTCACCAATTGTAAGCACCAGATAGGCTACCACAAACATCATTAAAGGTGTTTTTCCTGCAGCATCGGCACTGAATTTACTCATATAAAATACAAGGAACCCTAAGCCTAGGAAAACGAATCCTAAGCCGAATTTAACAACTGTATTTGGTTCCAGTTTACGTTTATTAAGGAATAACCAAAGCAATCCTACTAAAGGTGCTAATGCAACAACCCATAAAGCATTAATAGTATTGTTTACCGATGTCATGTTCAAACCGTGGTCGTTCACATTTCCATTTGCAAAGAAATTTAAGGATCCACCACCTTGCTCAAAGAATGACCAAAAGAGTACCGAGAAAATAATTAGTATGACAGCCGCAATTAATTTCTTAGCTTCACTTGAGGTCGCTTTACGAATTTCAACGATCAAATAAATTAAGGTCACAACACCTGCCGATATCATAATGATATCCGATAACTGGACCATGTATGGCAAACCACCTTTTATTTTACCGAATAAGAAAGTAAGATCAACATCAACAGGATAATAAATTAAAAGGAAAAATAAAGGAATGAATAGCAAAGTTGCTGCATAGATCAGGTACTCGAATTTAAATCCAGAAACTTTTCTTTCCAGCTTTTCAGGTTTAGAAGGTTTACCAATAGGACCCAAGGTTTTTTGTGTGAAAACAAATAATCCCAAACCAAGCAACATACATACACCTGCGAGTCCAAATCCAAGCGACCAACTATAAGAAGTACCGATATAAGCGATGGTTAATCCGCTTAATAAAGCGCCTATATTAATTCCTGAATAGAATAAAGAGAATCCTGCATCACGTCTTGGATCGCCTTCGGCATACAAAGCCCCTACCATGGTCGAGATATTGGGTTTAAAAAACCCGTTACCTACAATTAAAATACTAACGCCTAAATAAAATGTAAAGCTCCCGGGGACCGCCATGAGGAAGGTTCCTATTGCCATGAGCAGCCCTCCCCAAAAAATTGATTTTCGAAAACCAAATAATTTATCGGCAAAAAGTCCGCCAACAAAAGCCATCATATAAATAAAAGCATTGATCATACCGTAGCGTTTGTTAGAAATTGCTTCGGCATCGTCACGGTATTTTTGTTCAGATGTTTCGATAAAATATTTTGGATGCGCTTCGTCCAGCACTTCACCTTTATCCTTTTTGTATTCAGCAACTTTGGCCTGAATGGTAGCTGTGTCGGCTTTGTGATAATCGACCGACAATATTAAATGAGAGATATAAAGCCCTAACAAGGCGCGCATACCATAAAACGTAAAACGTTCCCACATTTCAACAAGAAAAAGGATCCATAATTGTTTTGGGTATTTTCCCTTGAAATTTTGAATTTTCTCGAGGGTTAATTCACCTGTTTGATTTTGATCAATTGCTTGCGACATATGTTAAATTTAAATATTTGAGATTTGAGATTTGAAATTTAAAATTAATTCACTCCTTTTTCTTTCATCACTCCAATTAGCCATCGCAACATAATTGCCATTAACAAGAATGCTCCCAGGCAGCAATAAAAATTCATCCAGAAAAAATCGCCTTTACTTTTAATGTCGTACCCTTCCCACCAGCTTGACATGATGCCGGCAAGTTTATTTCCAATGGAAGTTGAAAGGAACCATCCACCCATCATAAGCGCGGTAATTCGCGAAGGAGAAAGTTTTGAAACAAGTGAAAGTCCCATGGGCGATAAAAATAATTCGCCAATTGTGATTATACCGTAGGACCCAATTATCCACCATGTAGACGCTTTTTCGGAACTTAAATTAGTTCCATTAGCTGCTGCAACCATTACCAGAGCAGATAAGCCTGTTACTAATAATCCAAAAGCAATTTTTGTTGGTGTGCTAGGTTCTCGTCCTCTTCTTCGTAAAAACGCAAATAACCCAACAATTAAGGGTGTTAATAGTACAACCCAAGCGGGATTTATTGATTGATAAAGGTTGGCGGTTGCAAGTGGTAAACTCTCTCCGTGTTTCGGCCAACGCTCTTTCGGTAAATTCTTATAATAATTTCTCGACTTGGTATAATTATCAATTTCTTTACTCAAAGCTTTGGCTGCCATTGGGTCGGTCTTTTTCAACTCCTTTTGTTTTGCGTTTAACGGAGCAAGAAAAGCATTAAAACTACTATCCGGCATATTCGTGGTTTCATCATGTTTTGCATGGAAAACCAATTTCATATTATCGGCA
>JAYUZA010000114.1:0-7177 GCA_043752145.1 Flavobacteriales bacterium | reverse complement strand
GAATACTTATATTGTTTTTGCCATCCCCAGTTTTTCCATGCCTCATCAATTTCGTTATTTCCACACCAAAGCGCAACATTGCTGTAATTTCGAATGGTTGAAATTTGCTGGGTAATTTCTTCTTTTACGTTTTTTAGAAAAACGGTATCACCGGGATACATAGCACACGCAAACATGAGGTCCTGCCATACCATTATACCATAGTCCATGCACAGGTTATAAAACTGCTCGGGCAAATAATTTCCTCCACCCCAAACCCTTACTATGTTCGATCCGGTTGATGAAATATTGCCAACCAAGTCATAAACGTCAGGAGGAGTATTAAATGGGTTCAGGTCGATGTGTCTATCGGGAATAATATTAAACCCTTTGGCGTATGTGGGAATGCCATTGACCTTAAAATGAAAACTTGTTCCTATTGAATCGGGATCCTGAATTAATTCAATTTTGCAGAAAGCATACCGGCATGACATAAATAAAGTTCGTGTATTCTTTCTTTTCTTCCATCGTTTGTTCTGACTTTTATTTGAAAAATTATAATATAGCCAATAAGTTCGATGTTGCCCCATAGTTGATGGCCACCATAACTCCGGATTCTTTACATCGGATAAAAGACTGACAATGTTATTTCCTTTTTTTAATTTTAATTTTCTGGAAATTTGTTTGGTTTGTTCTACTCCGTAATTTAAATAAATGATTTGGTCGGCATTGGAATAAAGGGTGATTTTATTTTCAACGGTGGCGAGTTTTTTGGTATAGGATCTTGTTGTAATATGTTTAGTGATAAGTTCAATGTAATTTTCAGGCTTTTGTGCTAAATTAATACTGCCTTTTATTCCTGTCGTAACAAATCTCGGACCCCAGTCCCAACCGTATTCAAATTGCGGTTTGCGGGTATAGACGCGTTCATCAGATGGTAGTGTAATTCCATTTTTCCCCATTAATTCTTTGCCTCTTCGCACAGGAGACTCAAAGATAATTTTCAAGATATTATTTTTTGAAGGATCAATAAGTGATGTTATGTTGAATGAATATTTCTTGAATGAATTGTCTGATTCAAAAACAAAGCTGTCATTTACGAATACTTTTGCATAAGGCTCGATCCTATCAATGGTTAAAAATTTTAACGGGTTTTCTTTGTTAAAAAAATCGTTTAATTCAAGCTCGGCTATCCAATCATTTTCTTCGATCCATTTCAATGTTGATTCGTTGTTCCCGAAATACGGATCGGGAATGATTTTTTTTAAATACAGTATTTGATGAATGGTTGAAGGAAAAGAAACGTCTTTTATCCATGTAGTATCACCGACCTTTCTTATGCGCCAACCCTGGTCGAGCGACCAAGGGCGCGCAAAGTCATCGGTTAATTCCTGAGAAGTAGCAGTAAAACTACAGATTATAAAAAATATGATCACGTTAAGTTTCATCCCGAATACAGTCAAGTAATTTTTTAATTTCTTCAACGTTAATTTTGTTATCAATAAACGCAGCCGAATGAAATTCACTACAATTAGTTTTATCTTTTATCTCTTTTATGTTACTATGGCGAATACCTCCACCGGGAAGTATCGCTATCTTACTCCCGTAAATTTTTTGAGCCTCAGCCAGTTGTAGTAGAAAGTCAAACGCATTTCCTTTTCCACCCGAAGTTAAAACACGGTCGAATCCCATATCAATTACTTTTTCAATGGACTGCATGTAATTTGAAGTATGATCAATGGCGCGGTGAAAGGTGCAGGGTAGGGGTTTAATTAATTCGAGTAATTGCCCGTTAAAATCTTCGTCAATTTCATTAGTAGAATCTAAAAATCCGATCACGAACCCATGCACACCAATTTTTTTGAATTCAATAATTTCATTTTTGTAAGCATCAAGATCGGCAGTATTGAAATAAAATCCTTCACCAATGCGTAGCATGACAAAAACGGGAATGTTTACTTGTGCCAATAATTTTCGGGTCGACTCAACATCCGGACTCTTTCCGCCCATGGAGTAATCGTGGCAATATTCAATGCGGTTTGCTCCGCTTTTAAACGCGGTTATAGCCGAATCATAATCAAAACAAGCTATTTCTAGAATTGACTTCATGGTTTTCCAATTTCATATTTCCTAATTTAGAAGGTAATCAGCATCAACCAATTTTTCTCCGGCATCCGTCTTCAAAGCATATTGAAATCCTTTTTGCAAACAGTATGCGCCAACTTCACCATTTTTATTGATAGCAATGAATCCGATCTGTGTTTCTTTGATATCTTTTTTACGCAACAATAATTTCTTATGAATTAGTTTTATTCCTTCTTCGCATGCTTTTTGCGGTGACTTACCTAAACGCATGAGTTGAACAATAAGGTGCGATCCTACAGCGCGAATAACCTCTTCACCATGACCTGTAGCGGTTGCAGCTCCAACTTCGTTGTCTACGTAAAGTCCGGCACCAATAATTGGCGAATCACCAACACGACCATGCATTTTAAACGCGAGTCCGCTGGTGGTACACGCACCTGATAAATTTCCACTCATGTCCATGGCAATCATTCCAATGGTATCATGGTTTTCAATATTGATTACCGGTTGGTAATTAGCGGTCTTTAACCATTCTTTCCATTCTTTTTCCGACTCCGGTGTCAGTAAATTTTCTTTTTTGAATCCTTGGTCAAGGGCGAACTGTTGCGCACCGGCACCCACGATCATAACGTGCGGTGTTTTTTCCATGACAGCTCTTGCAACTGAAATAGCATGCATAATATTTTCCAAACCGGCCACAGAACCTATGTTGGCATTTTCATCCATGATGCACGCGTCAAGGGTAACTATTCCATCACGGTCGGGGCGACCACCATATCCAACGGAGCGCTCGTTGGGGTCGGCTTCGGTAAGACGAACGCCATTTTCAACGGCATCAAGTGCTCGTCCTTTTGCCGAAAGTGTTTTCCAGGCTTCGGCATTGGCTTCCATCCCAAATTTCCAGGTCGATACAACAATCGGTTTTACAATTGTTTTTTGTTTTTCAAAAATGGTTTCAGCAGCTTTAACACCGTCAAGCATAAGAGCACCCGATGTAAGCGCTGCCGTTTTAATGAATTTTCGTCTTGAAGTCATTGCTTAAGGTCTTAAGGGTTTTAAATAAGTTGAAATTAAATAAGCGGCTGTATTCTTCCCAATAACAAGTCCAATAGCCAGAATATAGTTAATATTAACCATTTTTGTAAATGCCGAAAAGGCCATGAGGGTAACTAGCACAACAAGGAATAATAATGATTCGTATTTTAAATGATCATTCATGATTTTCTTTGCTGTAGTTCGTTTAAATTCGCCACTAAAGAAAAACGGGATGAGTGTGCTCACAAGATATGAGCCTATAACAGAAATTATGGTGAACTGATCCAAACTAGTTGTCATTTGTTTGTCGGCACCGTTAAAAAAATTACCGGTTAATATAAGCATGGCCAAAACTATTATGGCAAATTGAAAACAAAAAACAATTGAATTTACAATGCGGTTCATGATTCCCGACCCAAGTGAGAAAAGTATTTTCAGCAAGGTAATTCCGCCTCGTATAAGGATTTCAAGAAAGAAAAGTAAAAAAATATCGCCAATACTCCAGTTTAGAAAAAAAACACCAATTAAGGGAAAAATGATGTTAAACCCGATTTCAATATAAAGTTGATATTTTGAGTTCATTATTTTGGTACGCTTGAGATGTAAACAATAAAAATCAATCCAATTCGCTATTAATTTATCAATATTTCGTCAAAAAACATCCAGCTCGGATTTCCTGCTCCTGGATTTCCTGTTGGGATTTTTCCGGGATTTTTAATAACCAGTTTTACAAAGCGGGCCTTTGTTTTTTTGAAGTTGTAGAGATCTAAAACTTTGCATGCTTGTTTTTTCCAATCCTCAATCAAACCCATGTCAATGTAGCAAGGTTCATTAGTCCATTTTTCAAGCGTTTTAAAGTTTATGCCATCAACTGAAAATAAAATACTCAAACTTTCTCGTGAATATATCCAATTAGAAACATCGACCAAATAACCTACTTCGACAGATCTTATCTTTTGTAAAGTGCCGAGATCAATTGTAATTTCTACATCTTCGCCCAACCATGCCAGCCATTCTGAATTTACACGGGGCAATGTTCCTTTTATTCCATTCAGCAAGGTAAAATCGGCTTGTGTATTGTATGAAGTGCTTGGTTGAGTTTTATACGTAATTGTTTTGGATGTAGCTTTTGAGATCATTATCTTTTGTTGATTCCATTTGGCATGTGAAGTAACCGAGTCGCTCAGGGTGAAATAGGCCATGAAGTCAGCGTTCTTTGTCACGTGAATAATGGTCTCAGTTTCGGTTGTGACCTTCATTTTTTTCTCACTGTACGGTTTTTCTTTGCCGGTATTGAGGTTGTATTTTAAAGTCCCCATCAAATTTGGTTTCTTCAGTATCAGGTCAACACCATTCACAGCTTTTTTCACCGATATTTCAGGCTGCATGAATGAAGTCGCATAATTCACATTTTTAGCGTCTAGTATATTAATGTTTTTAGCGAGCCTTGCTAAAAAATCTTTTTCATTCTTAAATTGGGGTTGTGTCCAAAGCACTTCAGCCAAAGCACACATACGTGGCAACGCCATATATTCAACTTGCGAAGTGGAAGTGATGTACTCAGTCCAAACATTTCCCTGTGCCCCCATAATATATTTTTTTTCTTCATCGTTTAGTTCCGAGGGAATGGGTTCATACGCGTATACTTTTTCAAGAGGAGTAAATCCTCCAATCGCAAGTGGTTCATTATGGCGGTTACCCTGATAGTGGTCAAAATAGCAATGCGATCCCGGGGTCATCACCACTTTGTGTTTTTGTTTTGCCGCGGCAATACCTCCTTCGGTACCTCGCCAACTCATCACGGCTGCATTTGGAGCCAGACCTCCTTCAAGAATTTCGTCCCACCCAATAATTTGTTTTCCTTTTGAATTCAAATATTTTTCAATGCGCTGAATAAAATAACTTTGTAGTTCGTGTTCGTCTTTAAGCTTATTGTCTTTTATTCGTTTCTGACATTTAGTACATGCTTTCCATCGTGTTTTCGGACATTCATCGCCCCCAATATGTATATATTTTCCCGGAAATAATTTACAAACTTCATCCAATACGTTTTCCAGGAATTTAAATGTTTCTTCGTTACCGGCACAATAAACATCATCAAAAACACCCCATTCTTTGGCTACTTCAAACGGGCCTCCTGTACACGATAATTCGGGATACGCGGCAAGCGCAGCCAGCGAATGACCCGGCATTTCAATTTCGGGAACTATGGTTATATGGCGTTGTGACGCGTAATTTACAATGTCCTTTATTTCTTCTTGCGAATAGTATCCGCCATAACGTACCGAGTCTATACGATGATCGTTGTATGGCCCAACCATACTTCCGCTACGCATGGAGCCTAGCTCGGTAAGTTTTGGGTATTTTGAGATCGCAATTCTCCAACCCTGATCTTCGGTTAAATGCCAATGAAAAATATTCATTTTATACATGGCCAAAAAGTCGATGTATTTTTTAATAAAGTTGGTCGGGAAAAAGTGCCGACAAACGTCCAGATGCATACCACGCCATTCGAATCGTGGCGCATCGTTAATTTGCAGGCAGGGTAAAAACACTTTGCTATTTGTTGTTTTGTAAGGAAGTAATTGAATAAGCGTTTGAATGGCATAAAATGTTCCTGCTTTGGTTCCCGCACTAACGCGTATTGTTGCGGAGTCAATTTCTAAGGTATAAGCCCCATCCTTAAGTTCTGGATTTGAAAAAAAGTAAATTGAATTGGGGTAAAATTTAATTACGGGAAGTTTATTCAATGCAATGAGATTAAAACTAAACTCAGTGGTTTCGGTCACATGCTTTGTTAAAAAAGCGATCTCATTTTTTAAACTGTCATCCTGGAAATAAATCAGGTAATTATTTTTGAGTTCAAATTTTTGGTTTAATCCGAATTCAATGGAGTTTGGTTGTGGAATGAGTTGTGTATATCCGAAGTTAACGATCGAAAGTAAAAATACAGGGAGTAAAAGGAATATCTTCATATTTTAATTCCAATTACACAAACGTCATCGATCTGCTCAAGATCAGCGCGCCAGTCATTAAACGTCTTTAAAAGAATCGATTTTTGTTTGTCAGGAGTGTCGTTACGCATCGATATAAGTATTTCCTTTAAACGTTTATACTTGAATTTTTTTCCTTTAGGACCTCCAAACTGATCGGCATAACCATCTGAGAAAAGATAGAGGACATCACCTTTATCCAATTGCAGCGTTTTTTGTTTGAATGGTTTTTCAAGGGCAAGCCCGACAAAGTTTCCAATAGGTTGTTTATCGGCAGTCACATCTGTTATTTCATAGGTGTTTTTCTTATGGATCCAAAGTGGGTTGTTAGCTCCTGCAAAGTCAAGTGATAAGGTCTTTTTATTCAATACGCAAAGTGCCATGTCCATTCCGTCACGCACATTGCTTTGCTCAAAACGCTGATGCAATGTATCATTTACATACTTATTTAAAAAATTAAGAATGTCATCGGCCTTGGTTAAATTTGAAATGTTCACGGCATCGTTCAAGCCGTTTCTGCCAACAATACTGATGAATGCGCCCGGAACCCCGTGGCCCGTACAATCTACCACAGCAAAATAAATGAGATCACCTTTTTCTTCGACCCAATAAAAATCACCGCTCACAATATCCTTCGGGAGATAAAGAACAAAATGGTCCTTCAATAGTTTGTTCATCATCTCTTCAGGTGGTAAAATAGCATTTTGAATACGGCTCGCATATTTTATACTGTCCATTACTTCCATATTTCGCTGCTCAATGAAAAGTTTTTGCATTGATATTTCTTTGCGCGCGCGTTTGTGACGTTGATAAACAAGGTAAAGAAAGATCGAAAGGATCATCATGAGGGACAAGCCTCCCAATAACCAATAATTGAATTCAACCTGTTTGCTCATTTCAAAATCGTGTTGACTTTTTTCCAATGATTTTCGTGTAGCATTCGTGACCGAATCTACCGAACGTTGTTTTTCGAAATCGTAATTCAACTGCATGGATGTGATCTCACGAACTTTTTCATCGTTATACATGCTGTCCTTTAAAAATATGTATCGTTTATAATTGGTGTATGCTTTTCCCATATCGCC
>JAYUZA010000113.1:0-2773 GCA_043752145.1 Flavobacteriales bacterium | reverse complement strand
AGGTATCTTCTATTTTTTATAAGTATAAGGATGAAGGAAGAACGTATTTAAGTGAATATAGTGATGATGAAAAAAACCTGGAAGCACCAACCGAATGGATCGCTTTTAAAACAGCTTATTTCTCAAGCATTATTATTTCACCAAAAGGAATTAAGAACGATGCAAGTAAGATCGAAGTAAAGAATATTACTTCTAATACATATTTAAAACAATACAACGCGTATTTAAATCTGGCTGTTGCACGCGATGCAAAGGACATTCAACCGCTTAAATTTTATTTTGGCCCCAATGATCACGCCATTCTTACCGATCAGGGATATGAAATGGAAGAGATCGTAAACCTTGGTTGGGGAATTTTTGGCTGGGTTAACAAATGGTTGGTTATTCCTGTATTTAAATTACTGGAAGGAATGAACCTGAATTACGGGATCATTATTTTCTTACTTACACTTATTGTGAAGATCATCATTATGCCTTTGACATATAAAAATTATAAGTCAAGTGCAAAAATGCGTGTGCTTAAACCTGAAATAGCCGAGATCACCAAAAAATTCGGTACCGAAGAGCCCATGAAAAAACAACAGGCTACAATGGCACTATATCGTCAAAGCGGTGTTAGTCCAATGGCCGGTTGTATTCCTGTATTGATCCAAATGCCTGTTTTAATTGCGGTGTTCCGGTTTTTTCCTTCTGCTATTCAATTACGTCAGGAAAATTTCTTGTGGGCTGAGGATTTATCGGCATACGATTCGGTTTGGGATTTTGGCATGAATGTTCCTGCTTATGGTGATCATATGTCGTTGTTCACTATTTTGATGTGTGCTTCTACAATTTTATTTACATGGGTTAACAGCAGTCAAATGGACCAAAGCAGCATGATGCCTGGTATGAAGTTCATGATGTATTTCTTCCCTGTAATGATGTTGTTCTTCTTTAACAGTATGGCAGCCGGCTTGAGTTATTATTATTTTGTTTCCAATATTCTTTCGATCGGTATCATGTGGTTCGTCAAAAAGTATTTCATTGACGAGAATAAAATACGGATGCAAATTGAAGCCTATAAGAAACGACCTGATGCAGGAAAGAAATCGAAATTCCTGCAACGTTTGGAAGAAGTGCAGAAGCAGAAAGCTGAGCAGATGAAGAATAGGAAGAAGTAATTAGTTAATAGTAATTAGTTATTCGGGGGTGCGGGAGTGATAAGTATTACGCGTTAAGTGAGTGTGGTTGGTTTGAGTAACAAAGCTACAAGTATATTATCTCTTATGTGTTCTTACGTGTCTTAAGTGGTTCAATAAAAATTCTATGTTCTTATGTGGTTAAGAAGTCTTGTAATTATTTCATGTGTTTTTTTTGCGGCTTGCAAAAGCACATTAAAAACCGTTAAGCCTGCCGAGGCATATGTTCCCCGTGTTTCTTACGATAAACAAGTTTCGGTGATCAATATTCCAATTGAGATGCCTGTTGCCGAATTGGAAAAACAGATCAATAAATACATTACCGGAATCATTTACGAGGATAAGAGTTTTAAAGACAACGATGGCGACAATTTGAAATGCGTAGTAAAAAAATATTCGCCCATTAAAATGGATGCAATGGAGAATCGTATAAAGATCACGTTGCCATTGGATATTTCGGGTAGTTATTATAAGCTTGGTGCTGTGGTTGATTTTAAAGGAACGCTTTCTGCAACGTATGTAACATCCATTACTTTTTTAGATGATTGGAAATTAAAAACAGTTACGAAGTCGAATGGATACGAATGGATAAAATCGCCAAAAGTGGATATGGGTCTGTTTGACATGCCTGTTACTTGGGTTGCCGATGCGGCTATAAAAGGTCAGCAGGATTACATAAACAAAACTATTGACGATTGCATTAAGGAATATGTGGACCTTAAGGAACTTACAAAGCCGGCTTTTGAAGCCTTGGCGCAACCGTTCAATGTTTCGGAAGCCTATAAAACATGGTTTAAGATAACTCCGCTGGAAGCTTTAATTACCCAATTAAACGCGGCCGATAAAAAGATAAAATTCACCATGGGTTTAAAAGCAAATACCGAAACTTTTATTGGTGATAAACCCTCAAGTGTTGATTTAAGCAAAGGTGTTCCAATGGTCGCTGCAAAAGAATTGGCAAAAGATTTTAGTATAGGTCTGGTTGCCGTTACATCTTATGCCACAGCCTCAAAAATTTTAGAAGAACAATTTGTTACATCGGGTTACGAATACAAAGAAGGTAAATATCATATCAAGTTCACCAAAATGAATTTGTACGGACAAAATACCAAAATGGTAATTGAGGTGGGTATGATTGGGAGTGTAAATGGCGATGTGTATTTGGTAGGCACACCTTATTACGATGTTGCTACGCGCAGTATACGCATGAAGGATCTCGATTTTGAAGTGGATTCGAAAAAAAAATTATTGAAAGCTGCCAATTGGCTGGGACATGGAAAAATTATTAAGATCATGAATCAGTACATGGTTTTTCCAATAGGTGATCAGTTAGATGTTTCGAAGAAAGACGCGCAGGCATATTTTACTAATTACCAACCGGTGAAAGGTGTAACGATTAACGGTAAACTTGAAAAACTTGAAGCAAGTGATATTTATTTGATCCAGGATGCTATTATAGCATTGATAAGTGTTGGTGGGAATATCAATGTGAGGCTGGATGGGATGGAGTAATTGATTAGTTGTCGGTTCTTAGTGGTCAGTTGTTAGTAGATCCCCGACAACTGACAGATGTGTACCAACAACTATTTTTCTTC
>JAYUZA010000112.1:0-2774 GCA_043752145.1 Flavobacteriales bacterium | reverse complement strand
ATGGTAAGCTTGACGGAGCCTTAACTCTTTTAGAGAACGAAGACCTGAGTTTATTTCCGGTAAATTATACCAACGTTTCGGGTAAGTTTAAAATGAATAAACTGGATGGTTCACCAACAGCATTGAATTTTGTGGTGATGGATGAAGCTGGAAATGTAATTGGAAAAGGAACCACCGATAAGAACGGTAATTTTATCATTACAGGCCTTCCCCCAAAAGACGTATATATTTTTAAACTCGAAGGGAACGATACCGACATTAAAACGACTGATTATAAATTACAAATGCTTGATCGTTTCGACCAGGAATTGGCTATGATCGATTCTAAAGATGATTTGTTTAAATTCAATAAAAATAAAAAAGATGTAGTGGTGAATATTTCTCCTGAAACGGTTGTGGTTTATTTTGAAAAAAATAAATCTGATCTAAGCTCAGTATATACTGCAAGTTTAAAACCATTGATCGAAAAATTAAAGGCAAATCCTAAAACCATACTTTATATTGATGGGCATGCCGATGCCAGCGCAACCGATGAGTATAACCGAACCTTGTCGATGCGAAGAATGTTGGCCACCAAACAATATTTTGTGAGGAATGGCATTGCTTCAAATCGCATCAAAGGCGATTATCACGGTGAAAAAAAGCTGGTGAACAATTGCGTTGACCATGAGAAATGTACCGAGGAAGAGAATAGATTGAATCGCAGGTGTGAGGTGAAAGTATCTCAATAAAAAAATATTAATTAATTAGCAAATTCGGGAAATTAGCGAACCAATTTTCACCGAGCGTTATTTTTTTCTTGAAATTTTAAAGCACACCTAATTTTATTTGAAGCATACTGATAAAAGTTTTTTCGCATTCTGTCTTGTGTCCTGCGTCTATTTATTTATCTTAACAAACTTCTTTATCTGCTCATTCGATATCGTTACCGCCAAATTATACTGCAATAATTTGTATTCGCCATCAATTAACATAACAACACCCGAACCACGGCAAACACCCATCCATGTTTTCAATAATTCATCAAACCAGGCATATTTTTTATCGGCACTAAAATAAATATGTCGGTCGTAAGGCGTAAAATCCCAGGCTTTATCTTTGTCAAAGAATTTTTTACTCCACGCTTCAAATTCCTGTTTGGTCCAATACTCGGTTTTATCGGTTCCCAAATATATGCAAGACGAGTCCATCGACTCAAAAAACACTGTTTCATCTCCCGCTGCTGCAGCCTTATGCCAATTGTTCAATAAAAAATCAATGCGTGCTTTGTTGTTTTTCTCGCTTATGCCTTTGGCCTCGTTGGCAAATTTTCCGGTATTGTTTTTTTTGTATGATTCTTTCTTGTTTCTAGTATCCGCTATCGAAAATATTTTCCATTGGTCGTTTGTTTTTATCAGCTGAAAATTATCAGTTCCCCAATGGTAAAAAGCGGTATCCACATAAAAAGTGTACCGGCACCAGGCGTTCGCAAAATTGCCGTCAATTTTTACATCATACGATTCAATATCTTCTATCCACTTCTCTTTCTTAGGCGCTGTAATAGCTTCTATGAAATCAATTAGCTGTTCGTTGTGAATTTGGACCTTTCCGTTTTTTTCATAAACGGTTTGCAGTGTAAAGTTTTTTGCATCAATGGCCGACATAATAATGCTTGTATCGGACTTTGTAAATCCCTCAAAAAAACGGGTGATGGTTTTTTGAATAAGCTGCTCGTCTGTTTGCGATTTGCCAACCGAATAAAAGCTCAAAAAAAATAAAACAAGTAATAAAGGCCTAACGGCCGTAGTCATCGTAGTTAACTTTATAGTATTCCTCATACCTGTAAATTAACGCAATATTTTCCACTTCGTCATTGGTAAGCTGGCTTCTTATATCAACACCAATGGGCACATACCAGTCCTGTGCTTCAAAATAATGGCGCATTTTTTTATTTTTAAATGTATAACCGTGGCGTGCGTATATTTCGTTGCGCATAAGTTCCAGTTCTTCGGCTGCATGATTTTCCACATCGGCTTCGGTTAACAAACGTTGCGATGCTTCAGGATATTCACCAACCGATGGGTCGTATTCAAATTCGGTTTTGATTAAGGTGAATTTTTTTGCCGAAGTTCCTTTGTCTTTAAACGGTGTCCAAAAACCGTTAATTTCCATTAATGTAAGGTCAATGTCAAAAGCAAATTTACCATCGTATTTATCATCTCCCGGTTCTTCCATAGTTACCTTATGCGGATTTGCTTTATTCAACTTAATGGTTCCTTTAATAGGTCGGTAATTTCCGGCACAAACACTGTGTCCTTCAATCTTATTACCGTCAACCGAACTCAGGGTTAAATTAATGCGATTAGTCCCAAAAGCACCAACCCAAAAACCAAGTATCGGGTCGTTTGACTCGTCAATGCTCTCCATAGCCTTTTCAATAATGATCTGCGCATCCGACTTGTCGCCACCAACGGTGCGTGGGTCAACGGTTGAACGCTTGGTATTCATAGTTGTTTTAGCAGTTGAGTCGGTCTTAGCGCCTTCCTCTTTGGTTTCGCCCGATCCGCATGAACAGTAAATAAACAGATTTACACAGATAATAAGTTTGATGATGGTTTTGGTCTTCATATGATTAATTTTATCCTAAATTAGAACATCTAAATATAATGCAAAGGGTATTAAAATATTCATGGGTTCCCGTTTATTTTTTGTTGGCTTTCTTCACTTATTTGATGATACGCATAACCCTGCCGTATTTTAGCCTAAACGATAAAACGGCTTTTCTGGCCTTAAAA
>JAYUZA010000111.1:0-2776 GCA_043752145.1 Flavobacteriales bacterium | reverse complement strand
AATTGAATGTCGGTTTGAGACAATATCTCATCATTTGTTAAATGACTTATGGGCAATTCAATGAGGTAATCAACTTCATTGTTCTCAATTCCCATTATTTTATTTTCTGTGGTATACAAGTACGGATGCACCAAAAAATTGCTTGGTGGTATATAAATGGTAGAAAGTTGTGTTATATAATCGGTCGGTTCAAGAACTATTCCGGTTTCTTCGCGTGTTTCACGTTGGGCGGTAAATTGTAAGTCCACATCGTTTTCTTCTGATCTTCCTCCGGGAAAACTAATTTGTCCACCATGCACCCCCTTGTAATTAGCACGTTTGGTTAAAATTATAGTAGGTGTTTCGGTATGAAAGGAGATAATTACAGCAACAGCCCCGTTCTTCACGTTTTCTATTGATGATTGAGGTTGAACCTGTTTCCTGTACGGGGTAAGCTCTACGTGGGCATCAAAACCGGGTAGCTTGTGTAGTTCAAGACGGCTGAAAAAAAATCTTAATTTGTTTTGGTCCACCATGTAATTTGTATGACTTGAGCATATAAATTTACCGTAATAATAATTTGAAAAGCAAATGTTTGAAAATTTTGATGTTTTATTTACCAGCGCAGGCTTAACCTCTTTTGCCGTTTTAACGGTACTTGAAATTGTATTGGGTATTGATAATATTGTGTTTTTATCCATTATTGTATCGCGTGCACCAAAAGAGAAACAACGTATGGTTCGCAATTGGGGCCTTGTCATGGCTATGTTTATGCGCGTGGGTATGTTGTTTGGCATTAATTTAATTGTAAATAACCAGGACTATACAGTTTTTACATTTTTAGGGAACGATTTTAGTATTAAAGGAATTATTTTGTTTGTTGGTGGTTTATTCCTTATTGGTAAAAGCACAATGGAGATTCACCATAAAATAACCGAAGCAGCGTATGGTCCGCATCCCGGTGAAAAGGAAAAATCGCCCATTAAAAAAGCTGGTAATGCCTTGGGAAGTTTGTTTGCCCAAATTGCTTTGATCAATGTTATTTTCAGTATCGATTCAATTTTAACGGCTGTTGGTTTAACCACTCACGTTCCAACGATGATATTAGCTGTAATTATTTCAACCATTTTTATGATGTTATTTGCTAAGCATGTGGGTGAGTTCATTAATAAGAACCCGACTATTATTATGCTGGCACTTTCTTTCTTAATTATGATCGGTACGCTGCTTATAGCCGATTCGTTTCATGTTGAAATTCCACGTGGCTATGTGTATTTCGCCATGGGCTTCTCGTTGTTTGTGGAGATGTTGAATTTATTATTATTGAAAAATCTCTTTCGCAAGAGGGACGAAAAAAACGAGAAAATATGAAAATAGATCTATTGCCCAACGAAGAAAACATCAATAACTGGACACTTTTGTATGTACCGCCAACGGGTGGAAAGTACAATGGAAAATTAACGGTAACCAATCAGCGTTTACTGTACGATGCAAAGTTTGATGTAAGTTCAAAGGGACTTATTGAAGAAGCTCTTTTTGTAAAATGGGGTTCTGAAGCGTATGTTGTAATTCCAAAAGACAGAATTGTTTCAATCGTTGCTGAAAAAAGCTTCTTTGCTAAAAAAGCAATTATTACTTTGGATAATGGCGATAAGCATGTTTTCAATTATGGGATGCTGAATATTGACCCTGTAATTGAAGCCATGAATAAGAGGTAGTTAAGTCTTCTCTTCTCTGTTTTACATTAATCTTAAATATCTTACACGCGTATAGTTTAAAGCAATACTTGCTTTTCTAAGCCAAGCGATGGGATTACGTTTGTTTTACTAAGAAAACGTAAACCAATTCCTTGCTTATGAAAAATAAATACTTAATCATTTTATTGATTTTAAATTGTATTCACTTCAATTTATTTTCTCAAACTTCATGGAAAGGAACTGTTAGTACTGATTGGAAAATAGCAACCAACTGGACCGCTGGCGTTCCCACGAGCGGAACGGACGCAATAATTGGTGATGCTAATTTCACAGGGGCATTCCAGCCTGTATTAACAGGAGCAACGGCAGTTTGCAAAGATCTTACGATAGGAAATGGAGCTGTTTCTTCCACATTGTCCATTACAAAAAATATAAATATTTTTGGAAATTTAGTCATTGGAGCCAATGGAACTATCTTACATAATACGAGTGGATTTAGTATAACGTTAAAAGGGAATTGGACGAATTCAGGTACATATACAGCATCTGTTTCTTCGGCAAGCGTTGTTTTTTCGGGAGGGGCTCAAACCATTACAGGCATTACAACTTTTAAAAGTATAACTATTAACAGTGGTTCAGCAGTTTCGCTTGCAAGCAGTGTTAGTGTTACCGGAACCTTGGTGATCTCAGGTTCATTTAATCCAACCGAAACGTTTCAGGTTTCAGGAACAGGAGGATTAACTGTAAATGCGAATGGAGTTGCCTTTGTTAGAGCTTCAACTTTTGCTGCAAATTATTCATTGTCGGGAACCATTTCATTGAATGCTACCAGTGAAATTAATTACGCGTCTTCAACAATTAATCAAACAGTGAGTAACGCTTTTTCTTATGGGTATTTAAGGCTCAGTGGGGGTTTGATAAAAACACTTTCCGGAAATTTGCCGGCATTAAACTCTTCAAGTAACTCGGCCGGTAAAATATATCTTGATGCGGGTACGCTCGATCTTTCATCGTTCACAGCTAACAGGGGCACTACAATAGTCGGAGGGAGTATAACATTGGCTGTTGGAACAACATTGCGAATTGGAGGAACAAATTCC
>JAYUZA010000110.1:0-2782 GCA_043752145.1 Flavobacteriales bacterium | reverse complement strand
GCGAAGAAAAATTAAACGATTTAATAAAAGCCAATGTTTTAATTGTTGGTTTGGGTGGTGTGGGCTCATTTGCAGCCGAATTTATTGCGCGTGCAGGTGTTGGCAACATAACCATTATTGATGGTGATGTGGTTGATCCGACCAATAGAAACCGACAATTACCTGCCCTTGCAACCACACACGGTGTTGGAAAAGCCGAATGGATGAAAGAACGTTTACTGGCCATAAATCCTGAATTAAATTTAACTGTTATTCACGAATTCATGCGCGTGCCAACCATTAAGGATTTGTTGCGAACAAATAAATTTAATTACGTCATAGATGCCATTGATAGTATAACGCCAAAGATAGCGATCATGTCAACCTGCTTTTTGAACGGAATTCCCATCATCAGCTCCATGGGGGCCGGTGGAAAAATGGATCCGACTCAAATTCGTATTGCCGATATTTCCAAAACATACAACGATCGTTTAGCGAATGTTGTAAGAAAACGGTTGAAAAAATTCAAGATCTATAAGGGAATAAAAACCGTTTTTTCACCTGAGTTACCTCCGCCTAATTCAATGATGCTGACGGATGGAACCAATTTCAAAAAATCGGCTTATGGAACCATTTCGTATTTACCTGCAGCCTTTGGCGGTGCATGCGCAAGTGTGGTTATTCGCGACTTAGTTAAGTACGTTGAGCCAAAGGCTTAAAGCTTAACATTTTTTATCACAATTATCATTAACACTTCATGCATCGGTGCGTACTAATTCATACTTTTAATTATTCATGAAAACACGCAGAATAGCTTTTTCGGTTGTAACAATTATTTACCTGCTCACAGCAGGTTTTTTTGGATGGAAAACCTATGAGAACGGTCAATCGTTTAAAGAATACAGAACCGAAGTCGCAAAAAACCTTGACCTCAAACAACGTGGTACCGATTGGAAAGAATACGTTGACGACTGGACTAATCTTACTAAATTATTTGACCGGAGTAACTCCGAAAAAGCACAGGAAGCACTTGATAGTTCAATCCTGCATTATGATGAAGCCGTATTTTACGGATGGATCATAGCCGGTATTTCGGCCTTGTATTTCCTCGTTGCACTTTTTTTATTCAGAGGCACTACCCGACTTTGCCGAAATCTGAGTTTATCGCTTACGGTTATTGCATTCATATTTTTAATGATCGGTATTTCTGTTCCAATGATGGAAATTGGCTTTTACACCGATTTTTTCAATGTCCCGCTCAAAGGATCCGTTTTGGGGTATGATATCGATCTATCTACCAAATTCAATGATCGCTCGTATGCTTTTTATCAAAACAAATCGGTTATTGATGTGATCATTCTATTGTTTTCACAAAGTAACATCGTTGTTGGCGCAGCACTTCTTTTATTCAGCGTTATAACACCTGTCATTAAATTAGGCTTTACGCTCATCAAAGTGTTTTATCCGCAAAACAAGAACAAAATGGTTTCGTTCGTAGTCGATTATTTAGGCAAATGGAGTATGGCCGATGTTTTTGTGGTGTCAGTCTTGCTGGCTTTTCTTTCAGTATCCAACATTTCAGCCGGCATACAAAGTACCACACAAATCCTATTTGGTTTGTACTTCTTCATCTCATTTGTTGTCATATCGCTTATAAGTGGTATGTTACTTAAAATTTCAGCCAAACGGGAAAAAGACACCGTGATCATTAATTAACAAGCTGCTTTTCATTACTCAAGAGGTGCTTTCATTTACAATTGATTTCTTTTGTATTTTTGAGCTGTGACCATTTCAGGTAAAAAAATATTTATTACAGGCGGTTCCGGTTTCATCGGATCAAATCTATGCGAATATTTTTTGCAGAACAACAAGGTTGTTTGTTTTGATAATTTAAGCACCGGAAAAAAATCGAATTTAACTTCCCTTCTTTCAAATCCTAATTTTAGTTTTATTGAAGGCGATATTCGTAATTACGATAATTGCGTAAAAGCCGTGAACGGTTGTGATATTGTTTTGCACCAGGCAGCCTTAGGTTCGGTGCCCCGTTCCATTGCCGATCCTGTTACAACGAACGCAGTGAACATTACCGGATTTTTAAATATGTTACAGGCTTCAAAAGAAGCAGGTATTAAACGTTTTGTTTACGCATCCAGCAGCAGTGTATATGGTGATTTGGCGGAATTACCAAAACGTGAAAATAAAATAGGTAACCCTTTAAGCCCTTACGCAGTTACAAAACTGGTTAACGAGCATTATGCCGAAGTTTATCACAAGCTTTTTGGCATGGAAATTATTGGCCTACGCTATTTTAATGTATTTGGCAAGAACCAGGATCCTGAAGGGCAGTATGCCGCTGCAATACCACGTTTCATTAAAGCAATTTTAAACGGAGAATCACCGGTGATTTTTGGCGATGGAAAACAAACAAGAGATTTTACCTATATCAAAAACGTGATTCATGCCAACGAATGTGCTGCATCAACACAGAACGATGAAGCATTCGGAAAATTGTTTAACGTAGCTTATGGAATTGAAACAAGTGTAAATGAATTGATCGATGTTCTTATAAAAGAGATATCAGACATCAGACATCAGACATCCGAAATAAAACCCTCTTACCAACCCGAACGTAAGGGCGATGTAAAATACTCACAGGCATCTGTAGATCTTGCACGACAATTGATCGGTTACGATCCGCAATATTCATTTGACGCAGGAATAAAGGAAGCGGTTAAGTGGTATGTTGAGAATTTGTGAAATTTGAAATTTGAAATAAAAAAATCCCCGGTCAAATTAATTGCCG
>JAYUZA010000109.1:0-2789 GCA_043752145.1 Flavobacteriales bacterium | reverse complement strand
TGGGAATTGTGCGCCAAATACAATTTAATTGATTTTGAATTAGGGGTAAAAATAACAGGTGCAGGTTTTCCGGTATACAAAGGAAAAGGAGCAAAATTGCAACGGGCGTTGATCTCTTTTTTTTTAGATGAAGCCATTAATGCAGGTTATCATGAAATGATACCACCTTTAATGGTGAACGAAGATTCAGGATTTGGTACGGGACAATTGCCCGATAAAGAAGGACAAATGTATCATGACGCTACCGATAATTTATATTTAATTCCAACAGCCGAAGTTCCGTTGACCAATATTTACCGCGATGTTATTTTAAAAGAGGATGAATTTCCCGTAAAAATTTGTGGATATACGCCTTGTTTCAGACGTGAAGCCGGTTCATACGGAAAAGATGTTCGCGGGCTAAACAGGTTGCACCAATTCGATAAAGTGGAGATCGTGCAATTGCAACATCCCGATAAGTCATACGAAACATTGGATACAATGGTTGAACATGTAAAGGGACTGCTTCGCAAACTTGAACTACCGTATCGTGTTCTCCTTTTATGCGGTGGTGATATGGGTTTTGCTTCAGCAATGACCTATGACATGGAAGTTTTTTCAGCAGCGCAACAACGTTGGTTGGAAGTTTCATCTATTTCAAATTTTGAGACCTTTCAGGCGAATCGTTTAAAACTACGTTATAAGGATGCAAGCGGAAAAACAAAACTGGCGCATACATTAAATGGCAGCGCTTTGGCTTTACCACGAATTGTAGCTTCGCTGCTTGAAAATAATCAGACCGATGCAGGAATAAAAATTCCAAAGGCATTAATTCCCTATACGGGCTTTGATATTATTAATTAAGGACCATGCGTTATATCAATCTTCTGCTTATTTGTTTTTTTTGTTCTTGCGGGCAAAAAAATTTTGAAGCTGATATAAAAACGCTGGATAGTTTGCGTAAGGAAGTTGTTGAGGTTCGTGAAAATTTTAATACCCTTGATTCGTTAAGTTTCGTGCGCATGAGCGAAGAAATTTATTTAAAGTCAAAGGACCTTCAAAAGGTTTATATGCCCGATTCGATCAATATTCCCATTTCAACAACCGTGAATAAATTTAATGCATGCCGTAATTTTAAGGCAACATTTAATTTGCAGCGTTTACGCATAAAAAAAGAGATTCCTTATACCCTTAATCAAATTGACCATTTGGTGATCGATCTCAAAAATAATTCGCTCAAGACCGAAGACGCTGCAAAGTACATTGCGGTTGAGAAAAAAGCAGCCGTTGAATTGTGTGAAACGTTCAAGAGCCTGAAACTGAAATCGACCCAAAAAATAGCTGAATTTGACTCTTTGAAGCTGGTAATGGACACATATATCGACAGTTTGCGTGCCGATTCGGTTAATGTGCAGTCCATTAGGTTAAAATTGCTTAAATCTCGAACCAAAAGGCGGTAAAAACGTATATTTAAGAGGCATAAGCCAAAAGGCACAAAGGATAGTTTGAAACACATACTTTACATATTCATTTTTTTAGCTTCGCTTACGGCTAAGGCGCAAACATCAACCGATCAACAATTGGCCGTTCACTATTATCAAAACGGTGAATTTGATAAAGCGCACATGTATTTCGAAAATTTGTACCAGGCAAACCCAACCACTTTTTATTATCAGTATTTGTTTAAGTGCAAACTTGAATTGAAAGATTATAAGGAAGCTGAAAAGCTGGTAAAAAAACATCAAAAACGTGAACCGCGAAATTTATCGCTTTACCTTGACCTTTCGGGCCTGTATGAATTAATGGGCGAAGAAAAAAAGGCAAACGATGAAGCCGATAAAGCTATTAAAGAATTAACGGCCGATTATGGTCAGATCGCGCAATTAGGAGAAGCATTTCGCAGTAAAAATATGTTGGATAAAGCTTTGCAAACCTATACCAAAGGTGAAAGTTTAATAGGCAACCCTTATCAATATGCTACCAGCAAGGCCGAGATCTATGCTCAAAAAGGCGATTACTCAAAAATGTATCAAACCTATTTTGATCTCATCGATTTTAATCCTGAGTATTTAACCATCGTTCAAAACTCTATTTCAGTTGTTGTGAATTTTGAAGACGAAAAAGATACGAAGGTTGAATTGTTACGAGTTGAAATTTTAAAAAGGGTTCAAAAAGATCCTTCAAGCGAACCGTATACCGATATGTTGGTTTGGTTCTTTCAGCAAAAAAACGATTTCAACAGCTCATTTACACAGGTAAAAGCCCTGGATAAACGCTTGAAACTGGATGGAAAAAAAGTAAACGATTTTGCGCAACTATGTATTAATAATGATCAGTTTGAAATTGCCGCAAAAGCATTCGATTACATTGTACAAATAGGACCGGAAGCACAGTACTATTACCGTGCTCAAATGGGATTGATCGAAGTTTTGTATAAAAAAATTGCTGTGAAAGGATTTTATACACCCGCGGAGTTGGCTATGTTTGAATCCAATTGTAAAAAGATCATTGCCGAGTTTGGCGATGTTTCGGAAACTGCTTCCATGAAAATTAAACTGGCACATGTGCAGGCGTTTTTTTTACACAAGGCTGATACCGCTATTACCTTACTTGAAACAGCACTTGAACTGGGTGGTATAACCGAAACGCAAAAGGCGGAAATAAAAATGGAATTGGCCGATATTTTATTGCTTTCGGGAAATATTTGGGATGCCTCACTTTATTATTCACAGGTTGAAAAAGCGTTTAAGCATGATGTTCTTGGGCATGAAGCAAAATTCAGGAATGCACGCGTGTTCTATTATAGTCAC
>JAYUZA010000108.1:0-2789 GCA_043752145.1 Flavobacteriales bacterium | reverse complement strand
GGTCTCTGATTTCTAATTAATATCACGAACAAAGTTTTTCTCACGTCTCGTGTCTCACGTCTATTTTTTCCTCCTCAAATTCGCTGCATCCAAATAATAAATCAACTTTATTGATACGCTATTGGTTTGCGGAGCCACTATTGTATTGGTAAAATCATCTTTGTAGGAAAGATCTACAGCCTGTGTGAAATCATAAATACTGTTCTTCCAAACGATCCTTATTTCACTTCCCGGGGCAAAAACCCAGGTGTAAACTAAGTCAACATTAAAGGCATTGAAACTTGTGTTGTGTAACGATGTTCCATCACCTGCAACACCGGTATACGAATTTGGTTCTAGATAACCGTCTTTTGTGAGTGTATGAAAACTATGGTATTTCAAGGTTGCCCAATAGTGACGCACTCTAAAGGTTAAAGCCATCCGGTTCGTGAAAATGTATTTAAGTGAAAAGGTGTTTTCAAAATTGGTACGGTCGCGAATAGCAAAAACAATAGTATCGTTAATAATGGTTGGTGAACCATCAAGTGTTAAAGCCGAGCCCTGATCTCCATATTGAATATTGTATGACGTTGAAAGAACAGTGGAGAGTTTATCGCTGAAACGAAAACGCGGTGAAACAAATATCGAGTATTCACGCCATCCTTCATAATCGAATTTTATGAATTCGGGTCGTATATCCAACGCGAATTTTTTGCGATAATCGCTCGAATAAAAACCGTTGATCAAATAGCATGTGGGTAGTGTATAATAACGTCCTGTAACGCGGGGTTCAAAATAATCATAGTTTTGAACCATGCTTGTATACAAAGTAAGTCCCATTGCGGTCCAATTTTTAAAAAAACCGCCACCGTTAAGACTAATATTTGAAGATGTAAATACATTTGGTTTATACAGTCGCTCGTAGTTAAAGCTAAGTGTCCCCCAAGTTCTTAAAAATAATTTTTTTGGTTCAAAATTGCGGTACGATAATTCGGTTCCAAAAACACGAGAATTATTGTTATATAAAAAACCCAGATCATTTGGGTCGTATGTATTGCTTTCTTCACCAAGATAGAAACCATAGGTGTACTTACCGTATTTTTTCCAGGCTCCGCCACTCCAGGAATGTCCGAGCGTAACCGAATCAGGTTTGTATAAACCGTATTGCTGACTAAGAACACCCCTTGCGTTGACTTCAAATTTATTGCCTTTACTGTTTAGTTGCGTGTTAAAACCGGTTACGTTAGCATCATAGGTACCACCGCTTCGCATCACATTTGTATTGGTAAAATTAATGAACGAATTGTTCTTTAAATTCTGATCAATTACAAAAACATTATAATTCGTTAAGGGGGCGGTTTCTACCTTGCGTGAATTCCCAAGGCTATCGGCTAACGTTGCGAAAGTAGGTTTTGTAACCGCATTAAAAACACCGATCCCTGTTCCGCTTTTTGTTCGCCCCGTAATTTTTGTGGCATTAATTAATTTTGTGCTTTGCGGATTTTCGGTTACGGTTTCACCATCCTTCAATTCATCATATGCTTTGTAATAATTGATAGGTGTACCGCCAATTCGTCTGCTGTAAAACAATCCTGATTTATTATAGATCTCGGTGCCCTCGGTAAAAAACTGCCTGAATTCATTAAACCTAACCTCAAACGGAGTTGTATTCAATACCTGATTATCGGACTGTACTTGTCCGAAATCGGGGATCAATGTCATGTCTAACGTAAACGCTTCATTAATTCCGTATTTCAGATCCATTCCCCCGTTAAAACTGGTTTCTGCTTCGTGGATGTCATTTTTTGAGTCATCGTAACGGTTATAATAGCCGGATACATATGGTGTAAGTGATAAACGAACGGGAGATTTAATATTTTTCAATCCAATTAAATTACCATATTGATTTACCTCACCGGCAATAAGCGGATTTGTATAATTCCAATGACTGTCTTCTCTGAAACGTCTTATATTTCGTGCAAAATTCACACCCCAAAGTTGTTCGTCTTTTTCGGCAAAGCGCAAGGCTGCAAACGGAATTTTCATTTCAACATACCAACCATCATCTTTTAATTTTACAGTACTATACCAAACAGCATTCCATGCATAATCTTCATCATTGGCGCTAAGACGATAGTCGAGTTGAACTCCTGCCGATGTTACTGCAAAATTAAACGCATTTTGATCATCGTTGTACGTGTCAAAACTTGCTACGAATACATCGGCATTTTCATTGTTATCGCGTTCGCTCAGTGTACAAAAAACACTGTCTTTGCAAACATCACTCAAATAAGCACCTACGTAAATGGCATTGTTATCATAAAGGATTGTTACAGATGCAGATTTGCGCGAAGGTTTACCGGGATTAGGAAAATTTTGCGTAAAGTTTTCACCCTTGGTAGCCATTTGCCATGTCATCTCGCTCATTTCACCATCAATGGTAATTGATTCGGTTATAAAATGCGCCTCAATGGTTCGTAGACCTATAATGGTAGAATCTACCTGCGAAAAAAGCTGGGTAGATAGAATACAAAAAAGAATACTTAGTTTTATGCTTAAGCGCATGCTGCAAATTTAATTCTTACAAGATCTCTAAAAAACAAAATGTGTTAAAAGGAAAAAGCATAAAAAAAAGCTGTACCAATTTGATACAGCTTTTTTTAAAAAGTACGTTTGTTTTATTGTTTTACGAAACGAATTGACTTAGTCCTGTTGTCGCCAACAATGTTTAAAAAGTAAACACCGCGTAGTAAAGCCGAAACATCCATGCGTTTAATTCCATTATTTAACGTTTGTTTTCCACCACAATC
>JAYUZA010000107.1:0-2796 GCA_043752145.1 Flavobacteriales bacterium | reverse complement strand
GATAAACTCAATTTTCCTGCATCAAACGAATTGTGGTTACTCTTTTTACCCGAAAAGGAAGAACATGAAATTGGCCTTTTATTTGCAAATATCCTCTTGCGTTTTTACGGAGTACGAACTATATACCTTGGTCAAAAAGTGCCGCTCGAGAACTTAAAAAATGTTGTTGACTCTACAAACCCTACCGGACTTCTATATTTTCAGGTTCAGCACGTTTCAAAGGAAACTACTAAACGCTATCTTGAAACGATCCATAAAAATACGAAGAACATTCAAAAAATAATTTGCACACGAACAGGCACTTTTGATACTATCGAACTTCCTCAAAACACACAAATTATTCATGACCCAAACAATTTTATCGAATGGCTAAGGTCTAAAAAAAATGCGTAAAACACTTGTCATAGGATCGGGCTTTAGCGGACTTGCCGCATCAACCTTGCTTGCGCGTAACGGTTGTGATGTTACGGTCATCGAAAAAAATGATCAAACCGGTGGTCGCTGCAGCGTGTGGAAAAATGCAGGCTTTACTTTTGACATGGGGCCAAGTTGGTATTGGATGCCCGATGTATTTGAGCGTTATTTTAATTTATTTGATCAATCGGTGGCTGACCATTATACCTTAAAACGACTCGACCCTTCATACCGTGTTTTTTTCAATGAGAATATTACTATGGATATTCCCGCAAACCTTGATGGCATATACGAACTATTTGAAAAATACGAGAAGGGTTCATCGATCAGGCTGAAAAAATTTCTTACTTCGGCCGAATACAAATACAACAAAGGAATGAACGAATTTGTTTTTAAACCCGGGCATTCATTCATGGAATATTCGCGCTGGAGCATATTGAGATCCGCTTTCAAAATAAATTTGCTCAGTCCCGTCTCAAAAGAAATTCGTTCAAATTTTAAAAATCCGTATTTACGGCAGCTACTTGAATTTCCTGTTTTGTTCTTAGGCGCCAAGCCAGAAAATACCCCGGGTTTGTACAGTTTAATGAATTATGCCGACATGGTCCTTGGTACATGGTATCCCATGGGTGGTATGGGGAAAATTACTGAAGCAATGACGAAAGTGGCGAAAGAAAATGGAGTGAAAGTTAATTTAAATGAAACTGTATCTTCCTTCAATTATGAAAACAAAAAAATATCGATCGTAAACACCGATAAAAACAGCTACACTGCAAATGGTGTAATTGCCTCGGCCGACTATCGCCATGTAGAAGAAAAAATACTTAAAAATTATTCGAATTACACCGAACAATACTGGAACAAGAGAAAACTTGCTCCTTCATGCCTCATTTTTTACATTGGTGTTTCTAAGAAATTAAAAGGCTTGCTTCATCACAACCTGTTCTTTGATGCCGATTTTTCGGAACATGCAAAAGCGATATATGATGATGTGCAATGGCCCGAAAATCCCCTGTTTTACGTCTGCGCTCCTTCGGTCACCGACCCAACAGTTGCACCCGAAGGAAATGAAAACCTGTTTATCCTTATGCCGGTTTCTACCGCCATTGACGAAACCGAAGAAGTTAAAAAGAAATACTTAGATCTGCTTGTGGAACGAATGGAGAAAAGAACCGGTGAAAAATTCAAGGATGAAATACTTTTCGTTCGTTCATTCGCGAAACAGGATTTTATTTCACAGTACAATTCCTACAAAGGTAATGCTTATGGACTTGCAAACACATTAAGACAAACTGCTTTTTTAAAACCAAAAATGCGCAATAAGCATATCCCGAATTTATTCTATGCGGGTCAGTTAACAGTACCCGGACCCGGAGTTCCTCCTGCGCTAATTTCGGGTGAAATAGCCGCAAAACAATTGATAATGTATTTAGCCAATTAAACCTCTGCATTATGAAAAAAATATATGACGAAGTTTCCATTAACTGTAGCAAAATTACCACACGTGCTTACAGTACATCTTTTTCATTGGGAATAAAGTTTTTGAATAAACGATTTCAGAATCCCGTTTATTCAATTTACGGATTTGTAAGATTTGCCGATGAAATTGTTGATACCTTTCATGAATACGATAAACCTACCCTGCTCAAACGTTTCAAAGAAGAAACATTCAAGGCCATTGATGAAAAAATAAGTTTAAACCCAATTCTAAATAGTTTTCAAAAAGTGGTACATGATTATTCCATCAACAAGGAATTAATTGAAGCTTTTTTGTACAGCATGGAAATGGACCTTAAAAACACAGCTTATGATCAAAAAGGATATGAGAATTATATTTTAGGCAGTGCCGAGGTTGTGGGTTTAATGTGTTTAAAAGTGTTTACCGAAAATAACCGAGACCTGTTTAAATCACTAGAACATAGCGCCATGAAGTTGGGTTCCGCATTTCAAAAAATTAATTTTTTACGGGATCTGAGATCCGATTACAAAGATCTTGGACGGGTTTACTTTCCACAGGTGGATATGAACCATTTTAGTGCTGCGGTAAAAAAGGAAATTGAAAACGATATTGAAACTGATTTCAAAGCGGGATTTGAAGGCATTAAAAAACTGCCGAAAGATGCCCGTTTCGGGGTTTATGTTGCTTATGTGTACTACTTCAGGCTGTTTAAAAAGATCAAGGCCTTGCCGGCCGAAAAAATAATGGTACAACGCATTCGCATACCCAACAATAAAAAGTATGGTTTGTTTTTGGGCTCTTATGTTAAACATAGTTTAAATTTACTTTGATGGGAATTACCAAATTATTGATAGCTCTTTTTATTGCCGGATCCGTAAACATTCAGCAACTTCGTGTAAATTATTTCAATGCAGCTCAAAACA
>JAYUZA010000106.1:0-2801 GCA_043752145.1 Flavobacteriales bacterium | reverse complement strand
AATATTCCCGTTCTCTAAAACAATTATTTCATTTGCTTTTTGAACGGTCGACAAACGATGCGCGATTACTAAAACAGTACGATGTTTCATCACGTTCTCCAACGCTTCCTGTACCAGCTTTTCGCTTTCGGTGTCCAATGCTGATGTTGCTTCATCTAAGATTAAAACAGGTGGATTTTTATACACCGCACGTGCAATGCATAAACGCTGACGCTGTCCACCCGAAAGTTTTGTTCCCCTGTCACCAATATTTGAATTGTACCCATCCCCCATTCGTGCAATAAACTCATGCGCATTAGCAACTTTAGCAGCTTCCGTGGCTCTTTCTAAATTCGGATTCACATCACCCAAAGCAATGTTGTTTAAGATAGTATCATTGAACAAAATACTTTCCTGCGAAACAATGCCGAACAATCTTCTTAAAGCAGTTTGTTCAACATCCTTAATATTTGTTCCGTCAACTGTGATCGATCCGTTTTGCACATCGTAAAAGCGTGGTAAAAGATCAGCAATGGTTGATTTACCACTGCCTGATGGACCAACTAAAGCCAATGTTTGTCCCTTTTTTAATTGGAACGAAACTTTATTCAGAATAATTTTTTCAGCGTAACTGAATTCAACTGATTTGAATTCGATAGTTGAATTAAAGTCTATCGAATTTTTTGCTCCGTGATTATCCACTACCGTTACATTTGAACCAATAATTTCATTTATTCGGTCAAGTGAAGCCAATCCTTTATTGATACTGCTTATGGCGGTGGAAATACCTTGTATTGGTCGCATCAGCTGTGAGAATACAATAACGAAACCAATGAACTGTTCGCCCGAAAAATTTTGTTCAGGAGTTGAACTAAAAACCATGTTCCCTCCTATCCATACTAAAGCCGTTAGAACAATTGAACCCAAAAATTCGCTTGTAGGCGAAGCAAGATCACGCCTGCGCATGATTTTCAATTGCAAACGTGTGTATTCCTTGTTTTGATTGTGAAAATTTTTCTTTACCTGATTTTCGGCATTGAAAGATTTAATGATACGTATTCCACCCAACGTTTCTTCGAGTGTAGAGATCAATTCACTTAATTTCGACTGACCTTTGACCGAATTCTTTTTTAAACTTTTACTGATGCGTCCAATGATCAATCCGCTGAACGGAATCAATAACAATGAAATGAGGGTTAGCTGAACCGAGATAAAAAACATGGAAACTAAAAATATAACAATGGTGAACGGTTCTCTGAACAATAATTCAAGCGAACTCATTACGCTCCACTCCACTTCACTTACATCGGTACTTACGCGTGTAATAATATCGCCCTTGCGTTCATTGGTATAATACCCCAACGATTGAGCCGTAAGCTTATTGAACATATTGTTGCGCAGATCCTTCACTACTCCGGTACGAATGATGATCATGTAATAAGAGGCCATGAAACGGGTAAGGTTCTTGAGGAAAAACAAAATAAGAATAGCCACACAAATAAAAAACAAGGCGCCCGTTTTTCCGTACTGCAAAATGTATGAACTCATTAAATAATCCTGATACTTTACAAAGAACTCTTTAAAACCCATTAAATTCCAATCGGGACGTTGGCTCAGGCCGATCAATTGTGTTGGGTCTTGAAAAAGTAATTTCAGGAAGGGTATAAAAAGCAATAATGAAAGTAAATTGAAAATTGCCGATAAAATATTGAAGGAAATATTAAGCATGGCATACCTGCGATAAGGCTTTGCATAGCGTAATATTCTAAAAACGGACTTCATTTTACGGCTTAAATATACAGGATTTAGCCTTTCAAAACCTTAAGAAGCCCATTTCAAGCCTTAAAATTGGTTAAGAGTCAAATAATTTAAGGTCAAATGCCAATAAATTCTAACTTTGCACTATGTCTTCTATCCGACAAAATAAAGTTGCCGCCCTTATTCAGCGTGAATTGGCCAATTATTTCTTAGTACATGCCAAGTCAAAGTACTTAGGTGCTATGATAACCGTTACAACCGTGCGTGTAACCCCCGATTTGGCTTTGGCCAAGGTTTATTTAAGTATTTTCAGCGGTAAAGGTACCAAAGAAGAAGTGTTCGAGATCATCACAAACGGTACAAAAGAAATACGGTCGAATTTTGCTATCGCAACCAAAGCGCAACTACGCGCTACACCTCAATTTATTTTCAACATTGACGATTCAATTGAATACGCCAACGAAATTGATCGTTTATTAAAGAAAAAATAAGCTCGTATGGGTTTACGCTTATTTATAGCCCGCAGA
The DNA here is from genome assembly GCA_043752145.1 of Flavobacteriales bacterium. Lineage (GTDB taxonomy): Bacteria > Bacteroidota > Bacteroidia > Flavobacteriales_D > UBA2798 > DASPJQ01. The sequence continues at coordinate 537 of JAYUZA010000106.1, read as the reverse complement.
TTTTTATTTTCTAAAAAATCGCATAGCGTAATCAATATCATTTCCATTATTTCTATTTTTTCGGTCGCAGTCATTACCGCAGCACTTGTAATTATTCTATCGGCCATTAACGGGTTTGAGGATACCATTAAGTCGATGTACTCGCAATTTGACCCCGACATAAAAATTACGGCTGTAAAAGGCAAAACATTTATGCCCGATCCAACAAAGATCAAACAAATTTCGGGTTTTGATTTTGTGAAATTCAATTGTAAGTCGATCGAGGAGATATGCATCATTAAAAATAACGAGCAATGGGTACACGCAACCATTAAAGGCGTTTCCAGCGATTTTATTGCGATGACCCAAATGGAAAAGAATATTGACGGAGAAGCTTTATTAAAACTGGACACCGCTAATTTTCTTATTCCCGGCTCGCTCATTGCTTCAAAACTTAATTCATACAATGAAAACACCTTGTTGCCTGAGTATTTAAAACTTTATTCCCCACTTCGCAACAAAAAAATAAAACAAGGTTCTGCTGATGCTTTTAACGAG
>JAYUZA010000105.1:0-7265 GCA_043752145.1 Flavobacteriales bacterium | reverse complement strand
GAATTTATCATACATTTGCTTATTTTGCAAATAATCGTTATTGTAGGCAGGGCCTTGAATAAGAGTTTTTGGTTCTTTAAATGCAAGACCACTTATGTTCACACCTGTTTTTTTTAACGATACCAATATTCCCTATTTAATTTCTTCGGCACGGGAAATAGATAAATTTTGATTATTCTTGAATTTTGAGGTCGGCACATTTGAAGCACTTGATTCAATAAAGACTTCGGCCTTACTTTTATTCGCTAGGATTTGTTTTACATCACTTATAAACGCATTGTACTTTTGTTCGGCAGCGTTTACATCAAGTAAATTATAATCGAAATATCTATCGTAATATGATTTTTTAACCGGCTCGGAAACAATTACCGAATCCTTTTTTACTTTATCCAGATCACTTGCGTCAAAAGCAAGATACAAAGTATCGATGTAAACCTCTTTTCGAATTTCCTGATAGCTCTGGTCACATTTAACTTTGAATTTATCGGTCTTAATCGATTTTTCGCCAATAAAATACTCAATCGCGTATTCGGTACAAGGGTCCAATGCCATTACAAATCCACCATCTATCCTGCGCGGTTTAAAATTCAGGTCCTGCGATTCCTTTGAAACATTAGTGATCGTTACATTCAAATTTTCGGGAATTTGCGAATGGTTAACCATCATGATATGCCCTTTTAAAATAGCGAATGGATCGGAAATTGGTTTTTTAAATTCGACCATTAAAATATCATGTGCTCCAAAGCCACCGTTTTGATTTGAAGAATAATATCCGGTTTTTCCTTCGGCATCAACCACAAAAAACACATCGTCATCAACCGTATTCAAGGGATAGCCCATGTTAATTGGTTCAGAAAACTGGAGCGGCACTTTGCTTGTTAGGCGCGAATAAAAAACATCGCACCCACCCATACTTGTATTGGCATTTGAACTATAGTATAAAACATTACCGGATGGATGAATGAACGGAGCATCTTCATCAAAGGGTGTATTAATTGGCGGTGGTAAAATCTCAGCTTTACTCCATTGCCCATTTGGTAATTTAATTACACGATAAATATCCAAACCACCATAACCACCCGCACGATTGCTTGTAAAAAACATGGTATTGCCATCAGGTGTTAATGTGCAATGCGTTTCCCAGCTATCGGAATTAATATCGCCTGTTATATGTTCCAATTGGGCATTGTAACCACCTTCCAGAAATGATGAAGTATATATGTCTCCTCCACCTTCTTTATCAAAATACACAAATACTTCGGTACCATCAGCCGAAACTGAAACGGTGGCTTCATTATCGTCAACATAATTACCAAAGTTCATTAATTTTGGGGATGACCATTTTCCGCTTTCTTCGCGAAACGTTAAATATACATCTTCATAATAATTACCGGTTTCGATCATTAATATTCCAGTATTACTGCTATCGGCCCTTAGCCTGCGCGAGGTAAAATAAATAATGTTCTCGTCCAATGAAATAACGGGCGAGTATTCTTCAGCACCGGTATTTATTTCAGGACCAAGATTTGTGATGATAATTTCGTTATTTGGATTCGCTATTTGAATTTTAGCATTGTTGGTCCAAGTGACCCATCGTTCGACTTCGTTTTTTTCAAGCGGATCAATTTTTTCACCCAGTTTATCCAGATATTGGTTGTAGTACTTTATTGCGTCATCAAATTTTTGATTGAGGTGTGATGATTTACCAAGAAAAAAAAGCGCATCGGCAGGAACCTGATCAAAGTGACTCGCATCTAATTTGGCTTTGTTTGAAATATGTCCAAGTGTTTTTTCAAAAAACTTTAATGACGCATTTTTATTTGTACCGGAAAGGAATTGACACTTACCAGCCATATAATTTATGCGCGGATTATCAGAATAATCAACTAATAAATTTTGCCAGATACGTTCAGACTGAAAATATAATTTTTGTTCGAAGAAGTATTCTGCTGCTTCTATCTTTTGTTCATCGGTACCGTTCTTTAATTCTTCATCGGTTGGAATTGGAATTTGAGCAAAAGAATTTATTGAAATAGAAAAAAATAATAGAACAATAAGTTTGTAGTACATAATTGGATTTTGTGGGGCAAAAATAATCCAAAGAATTGGTTTGCAATGCTTAGGTAGAAAAAAACTTATTTTTTATCGAATTGACCTGTTTTGATGTTGTAGCCGTAAGGGCAGTGTTTACAGCCGTTTTTGCAGCAATAGCCCCGTTTTCGCAAGTATTTTTCGGTAAAAATAATATACCCCTCAGAAGAGTAATAAAAATCATCGGGTTCAAGTTTTGACTTTGGGCCAAAACCGTCCATTGATTCATTGTCGTTATCCACTAAAAGACAGATTAAAGATGCATGAAATCCTTTTTTGCCAAAAGGTCTTCTTTAGGCTCACGGAAATCAGGATCATCAATACAACAGTCAACCGGACAAACCGCTGCACACTGCGGTTCATCATGAAAACCAACACATTCGGTACATTTATCGGAAACAATATAGTATAGGTCCATTGAAACAGGCCCATGAGAATTATCGGCATCAATTTGAGCACCTTTTGGTGTAGTAAGCATTCCTTTTAAAGATGTTCCATCGGCAAATTTCCACTCAGCCCCTCCTTCGTAAATAGCATTATTGGGGCATTCGGGCTCACAAGCCCCGCAGTTTATACATTCATCAGTTATTATTATGGCCATTGCCTTTTAAAATTAATTTTGCACAAAAGTAAGTACTAAAAGCATATGAGCACTCAACAACGTATAGAAGCCTTTGTTCAATTGGGCCATTTTTTAGAACATTTTGCAGTTGAAAAGCCTTGGGTTGACTATAAGGACGGGGTTTCGCAGCAAGATCATGAGGAATTTTCGAAAGTAATTGAGGCAGTAAAACACCACAATGGTTGGTTTACACCTGAAATGGTGCGAAAATCCCTCGCTGGAATAAGAACATGGTTAAAAAAAGAAATTCTGGAAGCTTGGTTAATGAATTACAGGTTTCCGGAACAAAACAAGACTGTAGCGGTTATCATGGCCGGTAATATTCCTTTGGTTGGTTTTCACGATGTACTTTGCGTTTTATTGAGCGGGAATAAATTGATGGCAAAATTCAGTGGTGATGATGATGTATTGATGCCATTAATACTTGGATATCTATCACAAATTGAACCAGCGTTTGACGATCTAATACGCATTGCAGATCAACGTATGACTTCGTTTGACGCAGTAATTGCCACAGGTAGCAATAATTCGGCAAGGTATTTTGAATCGTATTTTGCAAAGTATCCGCATATCATTCGAAAAAACAGAACATCAGTAGCTGTTTTAAATGGAAATGAAAGTGAAGAGGAGTTAAAATTACTGGGGCATGATGTATTTGATTTTTACGGTTTGGGATGCCGGAATGTAACAAAGGTTTATGTTCCCGAAGGATACGACCTGAACAAAATATTTGGTGCATTTTACGAATTTAAAGAAGTTGTGAATCATAAAAAATACGCGAATAATTACGATTATCATAAGGCCATTTTCCTCATGAACCAGGATGAGCTAATTGAGAATGGTTTTATTTTATTGAAAGAAGATAAATCTGTTTTTTCACCAATCGGAATGTTGAATTATGAATATTATGCGGATATAAAATCGGTTTTGAAAGAGCTTGATTCACAAAAAGAATCTATCCAGTGCATTGTTGGAAAGGGTTATGTTGAGTTTGGAAACGCGCAAGAACCAAAAGTTGATGATTATGCGGACGGGGTTGATACGATGATGTTTTTATCGAAATTGTAAAAACGGAAATAAAAAACCCACGGACAGAGCCGTGGGTCTCGAAAAAGTCAAACAAGAATATTAAATTTTCTTAGCAATTACATCGGTCATGTTCTTGTCCTTAGCCATAGCGCATAATAGCTTAGTTACACAATCCTGAACTTCTTGCGTAGCCGTTTGGAGGTTGTGCAATCTAACCGATAGATTAGGCGTAAGCTGCGTAGCCATCCCATTTGCTTCGGTATAGTTTACAACATCCTTTTGGTCAGTATCAGGGATATTCGCTTCATCTTTAAACGCAAGCCTTTTGCCGGTTTCGATATCCTTTAAATCTCCTGAAGCAGTTTTTGAAACAGGATCATGGGTAATGGCGGTGATTTTTCCAAATGACATAATAAATAGGGTTTAAGGGTTAAATAATTTGTTTGTCAATTATACAAAATTTTTATCTTTATGAAACATGCCCATCAAAAAAAAGTTTTTATATCTGGCCCTTGCCCTACTTTTCACATGCCTCAATACCTCTATGGCTTATGGGAGTGTTAGTGATTCCCTTAAACTTCTTCTTGAAAACGAAAAAAACGATAGTTTAAGAATCTCTATCCTAAATGAACTTTCGTATGAATTAAGTGAGCGTGATCCAAATCAAGCCCTTTACTATGCCGAAAAGGCCGTTGAGTTAGCTAATAAAATTGATTCTGAATTCGGATTAATGCGTAGTTGGGGACAAATGGGAAATGCTTTTCGCAAACTTAAAAATTTCCCAAAGGCGATCGAATGTTATATAAAAGGAGAAAAAATTGCTGAAAAACTAAATGATAGTTATAGGATGAGTGCACTTGGCCACAACATTGGTTTATTGTACCAGCAAATAAAGCAATATGATAAAGCTGTTAAGTTTTTATTAAAGGCTGTAGAAATTGACAGATCCACTAAGGATGAACTAAGTCTTGCTATTTCTCTTAATTCTCTTGGTGCTACTTATTTGGATAATAACAAGTTTGATAAAGCTAAAGAGGTCCTTAAAGAATCCACCGAGCTTTTTCTTAAAACAGGTAACAAAATACGAGCTTCGAGCGCCTTCAGGAATTTGGGAATAATTGAAGGGAACCTGAAAAACTATCCTTCGGCCATCAAGTATTACGAAAAGGCCATTGAACTTTACATCTTGCAGGATCAGCATATCAAAGCAGGGGAATGCTTGCGAATGATCTCGAAAATAAACACTGTTCAAAACAATTCCGATAAGGCTATTTTCTATTATGAACAGTCATTAAAATACGCTCCAGTTATTACGCAAAATGAACTTGATGGGAATAATATCATGTATTTTATTGCAGAGGCGTACATGAAAAAAGGGCAAAAGGAAAAAGCTTACGCCACGCTTCAACTGGGATACCAATGCTATGAACAGTTCTTTAACAGGCTTGACAGTATTAAAGCCTTTGAACGCGACAAAGCTTTTGCAGAAATGGCTACCAAATATGATACCGAAAAAACGGAGAAAGAAAATCGGATCAATCAACTGGAAAATGATTATCTTAAAGAAGCTGACGCGCGCAACCAAATAGTTATTTACTCGTTTGTAATCGGTGCCATACTGCTTATTGGTTTTCTTTTCATGGCTGTTCGTAGCAATATCCTTACAAAAAAGGCGAGTAAAAAAATTCGGGCTCAAAAAGAACAAATTGAAATTCAACATGACGAAATATCACTCAAAAATCGTGAGATTACTTCGAGTATCGAATACGCTAAGAGTTTACAGGACGCTATTTTGCCTGATCTTTCCTATATAGATAAATTTCTTCCTCATAATTTTATTCTTTGGTTACCGCGCGATATTGTGAGCGGTGATTTTTACTGGTTTTTTGAACACGACAATAAATTCTTTTTTGCAGCGGCCGACTGTACAGGTCATGGTGTTCCCGGTGCGTTCGTTTCAATGACTTGCCACAATATATTAAATCAAATTGTTATTGATCAGCACGAAGATGATCCGGGAAATATTTTACATAAAGTACACTTGGCAATTTCAAATGTTTTTAGAAAAGAGGGAACTTTAACAAAAGCGAATGACGGAATGGACGTTGCATTGCTATGCATTGAACCTTCTAAAAAATTAATTTCCTATTCGGGCGCAATGAATGATTTGGTTCAAATATCAGGCAGCGAATTAATCACACATAAAGCCGACCGCTATGCTATTGGAGGACGAACGCCCATCGATTTTCAGTTCCAGACCAAAAAAATAAATTATACTTCCGGTGATTGGTTTTACATGTTCTCAGATGGATTTAAAGATCAGTTCGGAGGTCCACACCGCAAAAAATACATGAATGCTAATTTCTTGAAATTGCTTCAAACCATTTCAGTTGATGAACCAAAGGTGCAAAAGGAAAAACTTCAGCAAGAATTGATTGATTGGGCAGCGGGATTTGAGAGGATAGATGATGTGTTAGTTGTTGGGTTTAGAGTCTAAATTTCAATTTAAAAGTAAGAAGTTAGATTTTTGAAGTTAGAATTGAGATTTACCATATAAGAAAGCGGTAGTCGGCAGCGGCAAGTTCCTGTCACAAAAAAAGTTAATGTATCTTTACAATTCACATGCTTAAAGCGACACACATTTTAATCCTAATTACTCTCTCATTTAATGGGGTGTGTTCGCGCTACAGTTTTCAGGTTGATTGTGAGCGTATAATAGCAGAAAACGCTGAAAGAAGAGGGACGCAAAAAAGATTTAAAATAGGCTATGAAATGATCAACGGAAAAAAAAGAGAGTTTTTACGGGAGACATACGATAGTTTAGGAAATATTATTTCAGAAATAGGGCATCATTTTATAAAATTCTCGTACTTCAGCAAAATTGATTATTCTTATAACGAAAAAAATCAATTAATTAAAATAACGGATAAAACCAATTTTTCAAAAGGATATTTTGATTGTACTCAAATTTTCTATACGGTAGACGGTAAGATAAAATCAATCATGCATGATTTTGGTTTAGAAAATGAACTCAAATTTGATACACTTCATTATTTCTATTTCAATTCAGGGCAAATTAGAGCAACATTTCTAAGTGGGCGTAAAGACACAATATACTATCACTACGACAAATACAATAAGCTCGATATTGCTTGTAGAAATGAAGACTACCTACCTGACCGCAAAGAGTATGATAAAAATGGTTGCCTCACCCTTTATTACACACAAACAAACGAACGATTTGTAGAAACAAACGATACTGATTGTAATTCGCTTACAAGTGAATGGCAAAGAAAAAGCCAGGAGGGTAAATGGTACACCTCGTACAAGCAAGAATACGTCTATTCAAATTCAAAACTATTTGAGGTAAAAAGAATCGATGGAAAGAAAATTGAATTTATCCAATACCAATATAACACTCAAGGCGAAATCACAAAGGAAACCAAGCTGAATAAAAGAAAAAAAATAATATGGGAAAAGTATTTTGAATTTATTTATTAATCACACACACTTTACATAAACA
>JAYUZA010000104.1:0-2812 GCA_043752145.1 Flavobacteriales bacterium | reverse complement strand
TGATATTTCCATTCATCCTGAACCATTTCGATACCGTTTGATTGTAGGTGATCTCGGCTCCGGGCGAATGGCTTTCGCTCACATTCTCGAACGATACCATCGAAATTCCGTCTTCACCAATTCGTTTAAAACGGGTAATATTATTGGTGGTATGCCGATAAAACGCGGTAATGGTATACGATAAATTGCGGTTGAATTTTCCGTAACTGAATTCATACGAATCAACAAACTCGGGTTTTAAATACGGATTACCCAAACGATAATTCAATTTATCGGAATAATCGGGATACGGATTTAATTGATTGTTTCCGGGACGATTTACACGTTTGCTATATGAAAGCGAAAATTCTTTTTCATCGGTTAACGCGTATCTTAAATGAACACTTGGAAAAAAATTATAAAAATTTCGTTCGAACGTTTGGTTCAGCGTAATCTGATTGCTTAAAGTGAATGCCTGCTCAAACCGTAATCCTGCCTGATACTTAAATTTTTTAATGGCGTTAGCATAAATTCCGTAAGCCGATAAAATATGGTCGGAATACTCAAAACCATTGGTACGATTAGCATCTTCATACGAATAACCGAGAATTTTATTGGTGATGGTTTGAATGGCAATGGTGTTAACACGGCCCTGATATTTTACACCACTCTCAAAACGCCCGTGCTTTTCAGTCGGATTTACATAATCAAGCTGCGCTGTTATCAACTGACGTGAACCATCCTCGGTAATATTATCCATAATGGAATCCTGCGAAAATATATCACCCGATTGATTAAAATACGATTCATTTACCAATGTATTTCGTTCCGAAACCGTTTTGGAATAAGACCCGTCAAAAACTATCTCGTGTCCTTTGCCTTTAAACAAATGTTTGAAATTTGTACCTGCATCGTAACTAAATTCCTTTGACTCTTCGTGGTTCTTACGCGAGTAATGATTCACAAAACTTCCGTCACCGGCCATCTCACTATAATCAATATCCTCGTCACCTGTTCCTTTATCGGACCTTAAATTTCCTGAAATTGAAAACAGATTTCGTTCGTTAAACACGATGTCCGTTCCTATCTTTCCGTTGTGATTGAATGAAGGACGCATCTTCCCATTGGTTTGATTCAAAATATTGGTCGTGGTATCATTCAAATACAATTCGCGGTAGGTGGAACCGGTATTCCATCGCGTGTTTTGGCGCGCATCATAACTTCCATAAAAATTAAATTTACCACGTTGGTAATTCATGCTTGTATTGAAATTGTATTTATTTAAAGTCGCGTTTTCAATTCCTCCTCCTGGTTTTGTGCTTCCTGATCCAATACCCGCATTAAAAATTCCATTGAATCCGGGTTTGCGTTCTTTTTTTGTAATTACGTTTATAATACCCGAAACACCATCGGGATCGTATTTAGCCGAAGGATTTGTAATAACTTCTATTTGCTTTACCATGCTTGCGGGTATTTGCTGCAACATGGTTGCCGGATTCATGGTGGTAATACGGCCATCGATCAGGATCCTTACACTTGTACTTCCTCTAAGGGTTATTGTATTATCCAGATCAACCTGCACCGAAGGCACGTTTCGCATAACATCTAACGCGGTACCACCTACGCTGGTAAGGTCCTTTTCAACATTTACAATACGTTTGTCGAGATTGGCTTCCATCACTTCTACATAGTGATTGATCTCAACTTCGCCCAAATTTTGTTCGGCCTGCGAAATAAATATTTTATTCAATTCAATAAAAGGCGAATCTGATCTTACTTCCAATCCTGAAACAATTTTTTCGGTATACCCAATGTATTTAATGCGTAAAAAATAAGTGCCGGGCTTTAATTTTTCGATCTTAAAAACACCAACTTCATCGGTAACCATGCCACCCACAAGGGCCGAGTCGCTTGAGCTCAGGACTGAAACAGCGGCATATTCAACCGGTTTTTGACCCGTACTGTCCAAAATAACACCTGAAATACTTCCGTCTGAATTGCCGGCAGGCGAATCACCACTGCGATTGTTTTGCGCCAAAGCCTCGCCAGACCAAGCTAAAACAGCCAATAATATGCCCAAAAAGCCTTTTTTCATGCAATGCAAAATTAACCAATTATTGTTTATACAAATTTTAAATTTGTTATTTAGCGTGCACTATTAGACTGATGTTTAAATTAGCGCACCAAAAAATGTTAAATTGAAGACCAAAGCCTGGTTAAACGCCTTTCGATTAAGAACACTGCCATTGGCAATTGCTGTAATTCTTGCAGGAACTACCATCTCATTTATGCGGCTTAAAGACTTTGCTTGTGATGATTGTCCGGATGAAGTTTACAATGAAGTTTCATGGCATAAACCTTCCCTTTTAATTTTTTTACTGATCCTTCTCACAACTATTTTTTTACAAATACTCTCCAATTTAGCCAATGATTATGGCGATTTTGTGAAAGGAACTGACGGTGCGGAACGCGTAGGACCTGAACGCACCATGCAGGGCGGACTCATTACTAAAAAAGAAATGTTCAGAGGGATAATACTTTTCGCGGTGTTTAGTTTCATTTCGGGTTTATGTCTTTTATATTTTGCTTTTACCAAGGAAGAAATTCCGTATGCGCTCGCGTTTATAGGACTGGGTATACTTTGTATAGTTGCTGCCATCAAGTATACCATGGGTAAAAATGCCTATGGATATAACGCACTGGGCGATGTTGCTGTAATTGTTTTTTTTGGTGGTGTTGGAATACTGGGAACCCAATATTTGCAAACAAAAACAATTACCATTGATGGAATATATATGGCAATTGCCTTTGGATTTTGGTCGGCAGCGGTCTT
>JAYUZA010000103.1:0-2813 GCA_043752145.1 Flavobacteriales bacterium | reverse complement strand
GTGATTTTAACGGTCTTTTCGAGAATTAGGCTCATTCTTGTACCACTTAGGTTTGACCCTCCACATCTTTGGAAACACACGTTTATTTTCAGCTTTATAAATCTGTAAAATCGAATCATTTTTTAAAGAATCTTCCTTGGTCCAATCCCCGTATTTACCGTACAAAATTGGCCAACTACCGTACTGCTCACGGTTCAAATAACTCTCCAACGAACTCTCCGGATAAGTTCTACTTGCAGTAAATTTAGCTGAATCCCTGGCCCAATTTCCTGAATATTTATCGGCATACATTTGCCTGTGGTCAACAATATATTCGCCACAATCCCATAACGATTGTATCGGATCAATGGCATTACATTCATCCTGCTTTTCTTTGTAAAGCTTTCGGCAATGCTCTGATAGTTTATTCAATTCGGTTGCTTTTGCCATTAATCTATCCAACGATTCCTTGTAATGTTTCTTTAGATCTGGTCCAAAAACTTCAAATTCCCTGTCCAACTCGCTCAAATCTTCATTCAAAACACCAATTTTAAGCTTACAATCACAAGGTGTTTGCGGCAAACTATTGTTACACGCCATAACGGTAATAGAAATTAAACTAAAAAAAAACAAGGTTTTCATCGTGTATAGTTAAGCAAATTACCGACCAAAACATCATATGTTCTTGTAAATAATTGAAGCTATTATTTAACCAAAGTCGACCCTTCGGTCTTATCCATGAAAATTAATCCATCAAACTGATACGGAATTGCGTGTTTTGCTCCATACGGATATTCAATGCAAACATGATTACCCATACGAACCGGGCGCAATTCATTCAACCATTTTTTTTCACGGCCTTTTTGAAGGTCCAGCAACAAAAATCCGGATTTTTTTTGACCTGATATGGTATGCAAAGCTTCATCTAAACTACCCCTTGGTGCCGCATGACTTTCACAATTAATGAGGTCCCAATAATTAAAATATGATGGTAAAGCCAAATACGATCCTTCAAATGTTGACAGGCCAAAAGCCTTGTAATTCGTTTTAAAATATCTGGCCAGCCACGAACCCATGGAAATTCCGTTATAATAATTGTATTCGGCAATTGGATGTTGACCTTTGCTAATGTGCGTATCGTGCGCCCAAACAATATAACGTGTTTGGGGTTTGTGCATTTCGGTGATCCACCGTATATTTTGTGCCATGGCCGAATCACGGTAAAGGGAACGATAACCTAAAAATCCCGAACACGCATTTTGATAAATTAGCCTTGAATATTGAATCGCCCACTGCACCTTTAAACTATCCTTTCCATTTTTTGCCTGCTTCAACCATTTGTCTTTTTTACCTTCTATTAACGCAAAATGTTGTTTTGTAACGGTATACCACTTATGTCTAACCGAATCGCTTACCGAATAACCGTTCATCCAATTTGTCTTGAAATCCTGCAGCATTTGAACCGATCGTATACCTGTTTCAGTATCATGTTTGCCCAAAAAAGTACTCAAGCTATCAAAAGCCAGATTTATATTCTGTATGTCAAACCCCACAAATTCAACCATATCGTTAGTGTGCGACACGTTATATGCCTTTATCCATTCGATCATATCGATTACTTCCTGCCTGTACCAAACACCGAACATGCCCGGCATAAGCTGATACAATTCCCATTTACCAATACCCTTTACATAATTGTTGATGAGTTCGGCATTAAGTTGATTGTCCTCAATAGCAAAAACCCGAACGTTCATGTGTTTTATAGCATATTCCAAAATCCGATGTTTCATTTTAAAAAAATCACCGGTACCATGTGTTGATTCGCCTAAAGCAATGATTTTTGCATTACCCGCCAATTTTTCAAAGGTCTTTAAATCTTCATCGGGCAAACCCGCATCAAAACCTTTTAATACAAATGTGTTTTTTGAGATCCACATCATTTGCTTATTTGTAAAAGCCCGGGCCACTTCAACTTCATTTACTTTTTTGTTATTGATAGCGATCTCAAGTTGATCAAACCAAACTTCGCCTTGTCCTTTAAACCCAAGACATATGTTGATGAATTCACGTTTGCTGTTCTTTGGTAATTCAAGTTTAAATAAAATTTGACCGGAACCCGTAATCGGTTTCACCGAATCGGCCTTTATCAATTGATACCCTTTCATGGCATCGCCACCCCAATCCTCTAATTTTATCCATACCTCCGGAGAACCTTTTTCAACCTTTAAAGATCCGGTAAGGACTATCGTTTTGTTGGTGATGTATTTTGAATCGACCCAAAAATTAAGGGTTGATAGCATTGTTGCGATTGAATCGGCATCAAATTTCAAACCATAATTACCCGATATTTTGTGCACGCTATCCAGCTTAATTTGCACCTGAGTATCGTTCATCCCTTTTTCCCAACCCCATGGCAAAGTCTTATCAGTATAGCTCTTTTTTTCAAAATCAAGGTTCAAGGGTTGTTGTGCATTACTTGCAAAACCAGCGATCAGGAGGATGGTTAATAGTTTTGTTTTTGGTTTCATGGTCTTTTAATGTGTGTGCAAAAAAAGCACATCCTTATCTAATAAAGGTCTACTTTTATAAAAACGAACCTCAAAATTCTGCTTAAATGAGTCTCAATGCCTGGTCCATATTGTTGATCGTGTTTGCTGCCCAATGTTTGTTTTTGCTGATGCTGTTTACGTTGCGTCCGTCCAAAAACAAAAAAGCCAATTTACTCTTAATCTTACTTCTCTTTATTATTCTACTGATCCATGTCAGTACTTTTTTCTCGGCCAGTTATTTGTATCGGGTTTTTCCGGCCGTTGCAGGCTTTGCACGCGGCATGG
>JAYUZA010000102.1:0-2819 GCA_043752145.1 Flavobacteriales bacterium | reverse complement strand
TAGTTATGTTATTGGGAGCACAACATATTACGAAACTTATCCAAATCCTGGAGCTACAAACGAATTTCAGGATTTTATGACCCCCTACCTTAATGGTGGTGCTTCTGATATTTGGCTTGCAGCGGCAAATGCAGCGGTTGCCGATGGCACATGTGTTAGTGTTGGTACTTGTTCTTGTGCTGATACATGGCCTTATTTTATCGGCTTATATAACGCGAAAAAAACAGAATATATTTCCACACTTCCTACTGGATGGCCAGGCCCGGGTTGCGAATATTTATGTGACAACACATTCCCAATGGACAATGTTGCCGATGCCTGCAGTGGTACTCAAAGCCATAGTGAAACAATATCGGCTGTTACGTACACATGGACCACCTCTTCGGTTGGATATGATATTATTGTTCCAATGCCTTCAGAATTTTTGTACGATGGTTTTCCAAGTGATGGTGATATGACAGATCTTGAAGACGTAGCTTCCGATTATGATATACTTTGCCAAAACTATATTGAAATTGATTTTTGCCGGGATATACTTTTATGTACACCAAGTAATGATATTGAATGTAACGGTGGAGGTGGATTCATGGGTGACGATAACCAGCTCTATATAGCAGGAATTCAAATAGCAGATCTTGGAACAGGTTACCCGGTGGGTGCTACATGCACGTTTACATTTGATGACGATGATGTTCAATTTATGGTTGATCAAATCAATACTTATATTTCAGTTCCGGATTGGATGGCCGAAGTTGATCCTGATGATGATTGCATAATGCGCATTTATTTACCCGGTAATTCTTATACAGGCACTTTAGCTGAATTTGGTGAAGGCGTGCAAAACGGTGACCAGGTTGACCCTGCTTCAGGCGGGTGTATTTACAACCTTGGTACAATACAGGAAACTTGTCTTGAACCACCAACGGTAAATTGCTTTTGCAGCGATTTAATAAATAATTACAATTATTATGTTTCCATTGGCTCTACCGATATTTTTGGTGATATGGCCGATGCATACAATGCACTGTTTCCGGCCATAAGTCCTGATATTACCGATACGGATATTGAAGATTGGTATAACAACTGCCAGGAAACCAATACCCCTGATGAACCGACAGAAACAACAGAAGTGCCGGCCGAGTTATTATACGACTGCCAGGAACCCGATTGCGAAAACAATGCCGAATTAAATGGTTTAGCCGATTATTTTGAGAGTACTGAATATCTTGCGCTGGTTGAAGCAAAAGTTGCCGAATTTATTGCACATTACAAAGAACAATGCTTTCAACATGTTGATGACGATGGTGAATTTGACGAACATTTTGGATTTACAGGTTTGGATTATGAATATCATTACACTGTTTATTATTATGATCAGGCCGGTAATTTAACCACTACCGTTCCGCCAAAAGGCGTAAGTCCCTTGAGCGAAGACTTGGTTAACATGGTTGAACTGCACAGGAACGATCCTGATAACAGAGCCTACCCATTCATAAACCCTAAACATACATTGGTAACGCAGTATTGGTATAATAGTTATAACCAGGTTTTGCGTTCAAATATTCCTGATGCCGAAAACATGGTGGAGATCATAAGCGAAAACGATGTGAACGGAAGTTTGAATTTTACCCAAATTGAAATGGGCGATGAGCAAAATGGCGTTGCAATTGTTAATACAGGAGTTGGAACCTATGCTTTTTATAATACAACTAATGGAGGAACTACATGGAGTTCGTATAATCCGTTTTCGGGTTCAGGAATGACAAACCCGGTAAAATTTCACTTTTTTAATGCCGACAATGCAATTGCAATCGATGTAGCAGGTAAAATATGGAGTAAAAATTCTTCTGGTTTTGGTTCAATAAGTGGTTACGGAATTACAGATTTTGTGATCGCAGATGCAAACGCTGCATTTATGCTGGGAACGGGAAATTTACTTATTGTACCATTAAGTGATATTTCGGGTGCTTTTGGTTTAGGAACCGAGGCAGTATTGTCAACCTCAGCGCCCGGTGACAAAATTACGTATGATGGTGATAATATTTTGTATTTATTAACTACAGGAGTAAGCGGTAGCTTAAACTCATACAATATTTCAGGTGCGTCATTTGGAACCGCATTGGCAACAACCGGGGCAATGAATACCACAAAAGATTTTGTTGTCGTAGAACCGAATGTTGTTATTGTGGGTGGTTATTCAGGAACAACTACGCCAAAAATATCATATACCACATTTAGTTCAGGTACATTTAGTGCACTCCAGGCTTCAAACATTGCCAGTGGTGGTTTACAAGTACATAAATTTGCCTACGAACATACAGGGATAATTTATGCTTCAGGAAAGGAAGTATTATATTCTTCATCTGACTACGGTTTCAATTGGAACCGTGTGGTCATTGATTTTCCGCCAAGCCCTTCAGTTACACTTGCAACCATTGATATTACCCCTTCGGGTAATGTAATGGTTGGTGGTAATACATACAACAACTTGTCAGAAGTACACAGTTATGATCATCGTTTTTTCTATGATCATTTAGGTAGAATTAAAGCCAGTCAAAACACGAAACAAAGCCGTTTTACTGATCCAGCATATTCTTACAATGTATATGATGCATTTAGGCGTATAACGCAGGCAGGACAAGCGCAGGATGATGGAAGTTTTGTATTAGATAATCCAACGGAAGCTGAATTAAATAATTCTTCATGGCCCGATAACTGGATCACGGTTGATGGCATAAGAACCGAAGTAAGTTATACTGATTACGACAATCCTTCAACGATAAGTGCTATCAATGTAAATTTTAATGCAGGTGAACAGC
>JAYUZA010000101.1:0-2823 GCA_043752145.1 Flavobacteriales bacterium | reverse complement strand
GTTTTTTTATGTTTGAGTACCTGCATCAATTGGTCCTCGCCAATTCCCTCCTCACCCGAATCATTGATAAATTTTTCCCTCCATTTTTTATCTTCGGTGAATTCCGTTTCAGGAAACGGTCCAAACGCATCGAAGCCAATCATTTTTTTTGCTACCGAGTTGCAAAGCAATTGCCTGAAAGCTGCAAAACGCACAAAAGAGGCACCTTTAAAAACACCACATTCAACAATAGCACCAGGTATGTCAACACTTAGCTTAAACAATTCATAATGACTCATCATCTTCGCTAGCCTATAAATATCGCTCGAGAGATAAAAATTGTTTTCGTATTGAAATGGTTTATTAAAATCAGGTAATTCAATCATACGTTTGTTTTTTTATGTTTAAAAAATATGGTCTGCTCCCACCGATCCGTTTTCGAAAAAATCAAAATAATAGCCATTTAAAAATGGGTTATCGGATACTGCTGCGAGCCAGCCGCTTTTACCATTGTAAAATTCGCTCAGTTCATCATCTGATTCAAGAGCAAAAACATGAATTGCATTTGGTGCAATGCTGATGGTACGGTTAAGCGTACTATCATCCGCCTCGCGGTGAAAGGTTAATTTTATGTTAGCCGTACGTGTATAGTCTTTTAATGATGATGAATTGGTGAGTACAATTTCTGACCTTCCTATGTTAATGAAAGGTGCCCACCTAAAGGTGCCAGTTTTTTTTAGCATGGCCGGGTTTCCGAGCAAAGGCGCAAAACAAATATTACTTGGAAGCGTTACACTACTCCCATCTATCCCAATGTTTAAACCAAATTTTATACGTGTAGGAATTCGTGTATGCTCAGTCCAATTACATACAAGGTTAACTGATTTTGCTTTTTCTACATCAACATCTTCGGCACGTGCAATAACACCAAAATCAACCTGCTCATACTTGTTATTGCTGCTTTTAATCACATGGTAATTATTTAATTGTTTAAGGCAATTACCTTTCTCATCATAAAACGTATATGACAGCGAAAAGTCGGAGGGCGAAAAAATAGGATATATGGCAACACGCGTATATTGATTATTGGTTATATAAAGCGGGATGGAAACCGAACTGTCATTGAGTAAATCATCCTTACGGTTCCAGAAAGACTTATCGTCATCAAGCCCTGAAGAATCGTAATAAGTATGTGTAATACTTATGGTTTGCAGGGATTCGTCAAAATTTCCGGCCGCAAACCGCGGAAAAAAGCCCTCAAGATTGTGTTCTATTTTTATAGTGCCGGGGTTATTGCCAAGTATTTTTGCAAGGTCTATGTATTCTTTTAGTTTCAGAAAAACCGTTTCAAATGGTTTTAAAGATTTAAACTTAAATGTTCCCTTCTCAACCTGTTGAGCAACATTGTTTATTTCGTATTTTATTTCGGGGGTTTTATTGGGCATTGCACCATTTGTAAAAGCAATAAAGGGTGAAAGGTTTTCATTGCCATAAATATCAAAACCCGACTCGCTTACTTTGTATTCTTCATTTTTTGAGAGGTCTTCAATGTCATTATAAATACGCCCTACCGAATGTACGGCAGTGCTGAAGTGATCGCCAAAATATACCAGTACAAATGCAGGATAGGGATAAACCAAGTCTTTTGTTGAAAAAATTTCTAGTTCCAGTGAACCAGTAAAATCATGCTTCGGAATATTTTCAAATTCACTGAGTTGTATGTTGTATGCTTTAGCGGAATCAACCAAAAGGTATTTACGAGATAAAATCACACCTTGTGCATCACGCAAGGTATAAAGCAAACCTATTTCTCGGATATGGCGTTTTAACAACCAATATCCCATAAAAATTACTTTACTTGAATAATGCTGGGTATGGATAACGGGAAATATGGCGGAAGACCTGAAAACTGGTTTTTGAGTGATAAGAATGTCTTCCCCTATACTTTGTACTGCTTGCAAATGGCTGTAATATGATCTCATGCAGTTTAATGTTTATCAATAAATTCAAGAACTTTTCCTATAACGTATTCCTGTTCGGTTAGTTCAAGTGAGGGAAACATTGGTAAACTCAAACATTTTTGATAATACGTTTCGGCCTGTGGGCAATCACCTTTTTTACTACCAAGGTTCTTATAGTACGGCATTAAATGAACAGGCACATAATGTACTTGGGTATAAATATTTTTTGTTTTGAGGTAATCATAAAGGCCTTTCCTGTCATCAACCTGTATAACATATAGGTGATAAGCATTTCCTTCAAATGCATATGGCGTGTGTATTTTTTTTGAAACTGAAAAAGCGGCATTGTATTTATTCGCTATTTCCTTTCGCTTTTGCAACCCTTCATCAGCGCGTTTCAACTGTGATAATCCCAACGCTGCCTGAAAATCTGTGATTCTGTAATTATATCCCAACTGCTGCATTTCATAATACCAGCCGCCCTGAGCTATTTCGCTTTCAGTATTTTTAAATTTAGTAGCATCTTTTGTAATGCCATGGGTTCTTAACAACATTAATTTTTCGTACAAGCTTTTGTTATTGGTGGTAATCATTCCCCCTTCACCGGTTGCAATATGTTTTACAGGATGGAAAGAAAAAATTCCTATGTCGGCAAAATTCGCGTTACCACATAGTTGTTTTTTATTTTGTTTATCATAAAAAAAACCTCCAGGTGCGTGGCAGGCATCCTCAATAATCCATAAATCATACTCATTGGCCAAGTCTTTAAACGCCTGCATGTTTATAGGATTACCTGCAAAATCAACAGGTATAATTCCTTTAAAAAAACCTTTTGGATGCTGCATTAACATTTTTTTTACCGATGTAATATCCATTAACTGTG
>JAYUZA010000100.1:0-7299 GCA_043752145.1 Flavobacteriales bacterium | reverse complement strand
AACGAAGTTGTTTCAGCCGGTTTTAATACCACTGTGTTTCCTGTTGCCAAAGCCGGAGCAATTTTCCATGCAGCCATTAGTAAAGGGAAATTCCAGGGAATAATTTGTCCGGCAACGCCTAACGGCATTGCATTTCTATTGGGAAAAGCGTATTCCAGTTTATCGGCCCAGCCCGCATAATAAAAAAAGTGATTAGCCGCTAAAGGAATATCAATGTCACGACTTTCTTTAATTGGCTTTCCACCGTCCATTGATTCGATCACCGCAAACTCACGTGCTTTTTCCTGAATAAGTCGTGCAATGCGAAATAAATATTTTGCGCGGTCGTTGCCTGCCATGTTTTTCCAATACTTATCGTATGCGTTTCGTGCCGACTTTACAGCCGCATCAACATCGGCCGAATTAGCATTTGCGATCTCGGCCAGTTTTTTTTCAGTGGCAGGATTTATTGTGTCAAAATACTTTCCGCTTAATGGTTTTACAAATTTTCCACCAATGAAAAGTTCGTAACGATCATCAATTTTTGCAACAGATGCGCTCTCGGGAGCGGCCGAATAATTCCACGCTGTTGCTTTTGCTTTTTTTACTGTTGTTTTTGCCACAATATCTTATTTTTTTGCCACTAAAACACTCCCGAGGCATCGGGAGGCACTAAGCAGCACTAAGTTTATTTTCTATACTAGTCTTTAGAGAAGTAGTCACCACTTTGATAAATACCTGTTTGTTGTTTTACAATTTGCATTAAAATATCGTTGGCCAAACGGCTTGCTCCAAAACGGAACCATTCGTTACTCAACCATTCTTCACCCAAGGTTTCCTTTACCATAACTAAATTATGAAGTGCCTGCTTAGCTGTTGAGATTCCACCCGCAGGTTTCATGCCCACCATCATGCCTGTTTTAAAATAAAAATCTCGAATGGCTTCCAACATGACTAACGTTACGGGCATAGTTGCTGCTACCGAAATTTTTCCGGTGGAGGTCTTGATGAAATCGGCACCGGCATACAAAGCAATATCACTTGCCCTGCGCACCTGGTCAAGTGAACCTAATTCACCTGTTTCTAAAATAACCTTTAGCCTTGCTCTTTTACCGCAGAGCTCTTTTATCTTAATTATTTCTTCAAACACAAAATTATAATCTCCTTCTAAAAAACGTCCGCGAGAAATAACCATATCAATTTCATCGGCTCCGTTATCCAATGCGAATTTTGTATCTTCAATTTTTACTTTTGTAGGTGCTTGTCCCGCAGGAAATGCTGTACTCACCGATGCTACTTTAACATTTGTTCCGGCCAAAGCTTGTTTAGCTGTTTTTACCATCGAAGGAAAAACACAAACAGCGGCAACGGTTGGAAGACCGGGAGAAACATCATGCAAATGCGCTGCCTTGTAACATAATTGCTCAACTTTATGTTTTGTGTCCACACCTTCGAGCGTGGTAAGGTCTATCATACTTAAGGCTAATTTTAAGCCCTGCATTTTTGATTCCGACTTTATACTTCTTGATGTAAATTTGGCAACGCGTTCTTCAACACCAACCTGATCGATGCGATAAGGCCGTGTGAAATCGGGGATATGTATAACTTGACTTTTCATTTGATCTTAGAAAGATGAAATTAAACAATTTTTTACTCCTGTGGCTAAATCAATAGTGAAAATTGACATCGGGAGCATTTATTCTGAAAAACAAATAAGAAAGTGTATCAAAAAACACTTGTATGGTCATTAGGAGGTAGAAACGCTTCGTTAACGTTGAAAATTGTTCCAATAGATCGGGGCGAGCCAATGCATAAACCTGGGTTAAAGCCCCTATCCCCGAACATATAATAATACAAATTGTTGGGATCTGGATAAATCCGAATAAAATGGAAAAAAGAAACATTACCAAGGGGATGGTTGTAATAATGCTTGCCTTTTTAAATTGAAACAGCTGATAGAAATATAAAACCGCGCAAAAAACAAGGAACGCAATGTTCAAAACCACTTCCGTATTGTTTGGCATAAAATATCCTACAATAAACAAACCTTGTACCGTAAAACAGACCGCAAAGATCAGAAACAAAAAATTTGCCTTTGAGAATTTTGGCAAAACTACAAATGAAATACTTAAAGCAGCCAATAAAAATGAATCCAGAAAAACAAGTGGTAAAAACGATTTTGATGGGCCAAATACATTCATGAATCCGTTTAGGAAATATAAAAGGGCGAGGCCGGCAGTTATTCTTGTATCTGAATTCAAATTTGAAATTTAAAATTTGAAATTTTCTTAGTATCCCCAAACAAAATTCTTCAAATACGCGTTATTGAGTGAATCTTTTTTATCGGCTTTTACATAATGGTCGTTAATTTCCAATACATCAACCGGATCGTATTTTGTTTTATTCCATTTATGCAAGATCGCGACAGTGCTCACTTCAACATTAACATAACGAATGATCAGGTCATAAGGACTTTTTTCAGTCGTGCGAAGTTCAAGCAACTGGCCATGAAACGCGTTTGATTTATAATAAAGTCCGTCTTTATTTTTGGAGATAACAACAATCAAATACCATTTTGACCAAACGTTTGGTTTTATCTCCACTACGAACCCTTCGCTTACAGGATCGTTATGATTGGAGAAATATCGGAACAAACGATAATCGCAGGGTGGGACAGTGGTATCGGGTGAAATCGAATCAAACAACTTACACAGTTTAACTTTCTCCAGAATTGCGGGGATGCTGTCGTGTTGAAATGGAAATTCGGTATCGTCAACCAAAATTGATTCGGATTTAAAGCCCGTGGGTTCTTCGATCTTTTCCTTTTCAGCTCCACCGCATGCAACGATGGAAAATATAGCAATTAAATAAACGAATTGTTTCATCCTATTTTTTGCAGACTTTGATGGTTTGAATTTTATTCTCAGAGATCAATTGAACAAAATAAGTCCCACTAATTAAATTTTCAAGACCTAGTGTGTTTGTTCCTTCATTTAATCTTGAGGAACTAATAATCTCTCCTAAAATATTAAGGACTTTTATTTTTGTAAACCCATCAAAGTTTTCAATACTCAAACTAGCTGAAAATGGATTCGGATAAACAGTTGTTGATCTCTCCTCGATTGCCGCTACCGAAGTAATACACGAAGTCAAATGTGTTTTTGAAACCGTATTTGCACCCGCATTTGGTATGATCAATGTATCGTTAGCCGTAAAATAAATATCGGCCGGGTCGTTAAGACCCGCGATCGACACCGTGCTTACTGCTACAAAGGTTGAATTATATTTTTTTACTTCGGCCGTTGTGCTTCCCCAGGAAGCAATATAAAATTCGCCTTGACAATTCATCGCTATCCCGTCACAATAAGCCTGTGCGGTTGTTGCTAAGAGATTGATCGTTGAATCGGCAAGATCTACTTCGTATACAGGTGCAGAAGTTCCCCAGCAACAATATACCAAACGGTCATTTAAATAATCATAAATAATACCATTGGGTGTTTTGGTCAATGTAGAGGTAAAAATATTAAAGCTGTTATTTTTCGTGTTAAAACGATAAACCCGCTTTGCACTAAAATCGGTGATATACAAATTTGTTCCCTTATGTGTAATTCCATTTAAAAACGAAGCCGATAAATTTACCGAATTGATAATTGCTCCTGTTGTTCGGTTAACCAAACGAATATAACCACCATCACAAGCATATAATGTGTCGCCCACCAGTTCCAATCCATGCGGGCCACTTGAAAAACCCGAGGCGAATGATTGCAAGGTGCCATTGGGTAACAATTTTACAATATTGCCCGCACTGGCATTTGAAACAAAAACGCTTCCATCACTTGGGTCAAGCTCCACGCTTTCGGGTCCATTATAGACTTGCGCCTGCAAAAAATTTATGGTAAAAATAAAGACAAGTACAAAATAAATTTTTTGCATAAATGGGGGGATTAAAAATGGTGCGTTAAAATTACTAGCAATACTCGTTAAACACTTCTTTTAAATGTTCCGCTATCATTTCGGCACTACGGCCTTCGATATGATGGCGTTCAATGAAATGTTCCAGTTTTCCATCCTTAAAAACGGCAATACATGGTGAAGAAGGAGGATATGGTAAAAAATATTTTCGTGCCTGAGCAACCGCTTCGGTGTCAAAACCGGCAAATACTGTATATAAATGATCGGGTTTTTTGTCATTTTGCAAAGCCATTTTTACTCCGGGGCGACAAGCACCTGCAGCGCAACCGCAAACAGAGTTAACTACAACAAGAGCGGTTCCTGTTGAATTATTTAATGCTTTATCAACTTCTTCGGGTGTTTGAAGTTCGCTTATGCCTGCACTGGTGAGGTCTTGTTTCATTGGTATTACTATTTCGGCTGGGTACATAATATTTGAGATTTAAAATTTGAGATTTGAACAGAGTTTGTAGTTTATTGTTTGTGGTTACTGTTACAAATTTACGATAATTTACCCTTTGTAAGATCGTAAAAAACCTTAATTATTTATCGCGTTTACTTTTAAAAAAATCTTTAAGCATTTGTGCCGATTCTTCCCCTAAAACACCGCCAACCAGCACTGTTTTTGGGTGATACAGATTTTTACCGGTGGTATGAGCTCCCCTCTTCTCGTCCAAGGCACCATAAACTATTTTTGAGATCTGCGACCAGAATAAGGCGCCACCGCACATAATGCAGGGTTCCAAAGTCACATACAATGTGCACTCAAGCAGGTATTTAGCTCCTATATGGTTGGCGGCTGCGGTTATTGCCTGCATTTCGGCATGCGCTGTAACGTCATTAAGCGTCTCTGTTAAATTATAACCCCGCGCAATTATTTTATTGTTGCTAACTATAACGGCTCCAACCGGAACTTCATCTTTTTCAAGCGCTTTTTTTGCCTCTAATAAGGCCTGTCGCATAAAATACTCGTCATTTAACACTTCCATTGTAAAAACCTGATAAATATTAGTCTATTTCATTGTAATATTAGCTAATTTAGCGGTATGAAATTAATAATCTTTCTCACCGTAATTTCTTCTTTTCTCTTTTTAACGGCTTGCAAAAAAGACAAAGTGGTTGAATTGGAAGAAAATCCGACCTGTAATAATATAACCCTTACCATAAACGATACGCTTATTGCATTAATTGCATTTCAAAGCAGCAGTATTGTTGCCATAAAAAAAATTCAAAACGGAGTAAGCGATACTATAGCAGCACAAACCGGTTTTGAATTTTGGGGTCCGGCCATTTCGCCCGACAGATCAAAATTCATTTGTTTCAGGTCACTAACAGGTAATGCGGTTGGAGTGGATGATTTTTCAACAGCTGAAATGTGGTTGTTTAATATTGACGGCTCAAACGGCCACGCCATTACCACATTAACCGCTCAGGGATTAAACGGAATGGGCATGGCTAAATGGGCACCGGATGGTTTACACATTGTTTTTTCGGGTGAAAAAAATGAAACTGACGGTAATTTACATTGGAATATATATTTAACAGATACCCTGGGTACGTTAGGTACAAAAATGAATACACGTTTAGGCAGTTTTAAATATCCTGCTTTTGCGAATGGCGATATGAGCCAATTGGTTTATCAAGCATGGATCGTGGGTGTAGTAAACAGTGGAGGTGCTTACGATACTGAATTGCATTTAGCCGATGTAAATGGTGTTTTTCTATTTTCTTCTGAAGGAAGGTTAACAAACAATGGACAAATTGAAAGTTCACCAAGTTTTTCACCTGATAATTCTTCCATCGTTTATGCTCAAACAACTTCGCTTGCTTCCAATACTGCCATTGAACTGCATACCCTTTTAATGAGTAGCGGAAGCACGAGCATCCTACTGAGCAACAATAGTATTAATCAAAATTCGGTTTGGTGCCCGGTTAACAATAAAATTTATTTTTCCAATAAAGTGGGAGCGGTTTGTTTCGGACACGGGATGCGCATTGATCCATCAGGAGCGAATTCGGAAACACCCTATAAATGCATGAACCAAAATTTTTTACAATTTGATATAAAATGAAAAGAACATTATTTTTTTTGCACTTGATGGATGGAAAATATTCACCTTCGGCAGGCGATACGGTTGTGGATATGGGATTGCGCGGATTAATCCCCATTGTTAATTTGAAGAAATTTACATTATGAAAAAGAAAATATTTTTTTTAGTTCTATTAGCTTTTTTATTTGCTGATATGACCTACAGTCAATGCGCCATGTGTAAAAAAGTAGCCTCTGATGCAGGAGTAGATGGCGATACCAGTGTTGGCGAACAATTAAATTTCGGCATTTTATATTTGTTGGCCATCCCTTATCTGATCTTCTTCGTTTTATTCAGGAAAAAAATTCGCGGATTTTTAAAAGAGCTTCGTTCAGCAGGCAGAAGTTAATTTGCAAATATGCTGATGTGTTAATTAGCAAATTACTATTTCAAAAAAACACGCAATTCATTTCCTAATCCGCTAATATACTAATTGCCTTAGCGATATTAATTCCATCAATAGCTGCACTTACAATTCCACCGGCATATCCTGCACCTTCACCACAAGGATAGATCCCTTTTATTTGAGAATGCTCCAGTGTAGTTCCATCTCTTGGAATTCTTACGGGCGATGATGTTCTTGATTCAACTCCCACCAAAACGGCATCGTTGGTATAATAACCTTTCATTTTTTCGCCAAACTTTCTGAATGCAACATTGAGGCGTGATGAAACTGAATCGGGTAATACATCATATAAACTTGCGGGTGTAATTCCGGGAATATATGAACAGTCAGGCAAATTTACAGATACTTTTTTCTCGCAAAAATCAACCAGTCGTTGTGCCGGAGCTACTTGTGTTTTTCCTCCCTCAACCCACGCTTTTTGCTCGATCATTTGCTGATACTTCATTCCCTTAAGCGCTCCATATTTTTCAAACGGGAGTAAATCGTTTTCATCGACCGCAACAACAATTCCCGAATTTGCATACGGATTATTTCGTTTACTTGGCGACCAGCCATTGGTAACAATTTCACCCGGAGCCGTTGCGCAGGGTGCAATAATTCCACCGGGACACATGCAAAAAGAATAAACACCTAAATTGTTTACCTGCTCAACCACACTATACGATGCAGCCGGTAATTCGGGGTAACGCACATCGCACTTATACTGTATGGTATCAATTAATGTTTGCGCATGTTCAACACGAACACCAATGGCAAAGGGTTTGTATTCGATATGCCATTTATTATTATTGAACAATTCAAATATATCGCGTGCCGAATGTCCGGTGGCAATAATTAATTGTGTGCAATTAAAATTTGTATCGCCATTGATCT
>JAYUZA010000099.1:0-7315 GCA_043752145.1 Flavobacteriales bacterium | reverse complement strand
AACGATGACCGTAAAGCAAAAGCAAAAAAACTGGGATTAACACAGTCGAAAGTAGCGATACTTGCATCAATTGTTCAGGCCGAGCAAACCGTGCATGCCGATGAGCGTCCGACTATAGCAGGGTTATATATTAATCGTTTAAATGACGGCATGTTATTGCAAAGCGATCCTACAGTTGTATATGGCATTGGTGATTTTACTATACGCAGGGTTTTGAACAAGCATTTGCAATACGATTCGCCTTATAACACCTATATGCATAAGGGTCTGCCTCCGGGTCCGATCAATTTGCCTGAAATATCGAGCATTGATGCTGTATTGAATTACAAGAAGCACAAGTATATTTACATGTGTGCCAAGCCGGGTTATGCAGGCTACCATAATTTTGCGGTTGATAATGCGGGGCATGAGCGAAATGCAAGGGCTTATAGGGCTTGGTTGGATAAAGAGGGGATTAGGTAATCAGCAAATTTGGTAATTAGCAGATTAGCAAATGTGCGGGACGATTTAAGCAGTTAAGGTTTGGTTTTTCAGAGGAACATAAACAATCAGTCAGTTTAATATGAAACTAATTTCAATAATATCATTTGTATGTTTGTTATATGGATGTTCAACATCTGAAAATAACGAGCCACAGGAAATACGGGCCGACACAACGATCATCGACACTACTAATAATGATAGTGAGAATGTGAAAATGGCCGATCCGAAAAAACGGAAAAAATTCATGGCCTTTTTCAGCAAATTCAAAGAACTAGCATTACCATTTAGATTAACCCTAACCGATGGTTCATCTTTTGAAACAAGTGGAAGCCTTGATGCTGAATCAAACGATACCATTTTTGTGAAGGACGAATTTATTAGTGTTTGGGGAATTTTGGGACGATTAAAAGACACAAGCAGTTATTATGGGTTTATAGTAACGTATCCCGGAGATGGCCCCGTGCCTATTTTGTTTACATACGATAAAAAACTGAATCTTATTTCAACGGAATCATTAATAGCCCGGGGCTGTGGTGCCAATTGTGGCATTAAACATTGTTCAACCACTACCGTAATTGAAAAGAACCTTTCAATTTATTGTGCCGATACCATGCATTACGTAGAATGCGATGCTGAATACAACGAGATAAAAGGGAGTGATGTAAAATACGTGGAATACCTAAATGGTAAAATTGGTAAGGATGGAAAAATAGAAATGGCAGAAATGGTTCACAAGGATTTGAAGCTGTAATCGGTTTTAACAGGCTGCCTTTTGACGAGGGGGGTCACACCTTTTACGAAAGACCTCCAACCTCGACCACACGACCCTGAATGGGTTGAACATTATTGGATCAACCCAAATTCCACCCACAAAACCTGCCAGGGATAGAGGCAAATAGCCCTGAGTGTAGCGAAGGCTATAGCCGATAGCCCGGCCGAGCCACCGCGAGGGGCAGCCAAAAAATCTGTGTAAATCCGTGTCATCTGTTGCTTCTTTATCTGCGTGAATCTGCGAAATCTGCGGCTAACCCTTGCCTTTAATATCTTGTAAATCTGTACCTAACCTTTTTACCAAACCATTTTTTTCACAATTCTCATATATAGTGTTTGGAGATTAGATAAAAAACTTACATTTGCAACCCGTTTTTAGGGAAATTTTAATATTAGAAGCCGTGGATGCAATTAGTTACAAAACAAAGTTTTTAAACAAGCAAACAGTTAAGAAAGACTGGTTTATTGTTGATGCTGAAAATCAGACATTAGGACGCCTTACAAGCAGTATTGCGAAGGTACTTCGTGGCAAGCACAAGGCCGGTTATACACCGCATGTTGATTGTGGCGATCATGTAATCGTGATAAATGCCGAGAAAATCATTTTCTCAGGTACCAAAATGGAGGATAAGCAATATATCCGCCACACAGGCTACCCTGGCGGACAACGTTTCATGACCCCGAAAGAGGCTTTAGGTAAAAAACCTACGTTTATTATTGAAGCTGCTATTAAAGGTATGTTACCAAAAACGAAATTGGGTCGCGCGGTGTTCCACAATCTACATGTAATGGAAGGTACGGCTCATAAGTTTGAAGCGCAAAAGCCAAAAGTGTTGAATTTTAACGAAACAAAAATATAGTCATGGAAGAGTATTTAGCATTAGGTCGTAGAAAAACTTCGGTTGCCCGCGTTCGTATGAAAGCAGGTAAGGGAGTTGTAACTGTAAACGATGAGGATCATACAAAATATTTTTCCACTCCAATTCTTCACTATAAGGTTAACCAACCGTTTGCTTTAACAAGTACAGTAGGACAGTTTGATGTTCATGTAAATGTTCATGGTGGCGGTTATAATGGTCAGGCCGAAGCAGTGCGTTTAGGAATTACCCGCGCATTGGTTAAGTACAATCCGGAATTAAAGCCATTGTTAAAAGCACAGGAATTAACTACCCGTGACCCACGCATGGTTGAACGTAAAAAACCGGGACAAAAGAAAGCCCGTAAGAGATTCCAGTTCTCGAAACGTTAGAATTTTTCAAGGCAATTATTACTTCGCAAACCCTTTGGTTTGTTTAGTATCCAAATCTGCAGGACTCATTCCATTAACTTCCGGAATGGCTACCAGGCAGATTGCATAAATAAAAAATGTAAAAGGAAGGTTAACAAACTTATTTAAAACAAAATGGGAAAAGCAAATTTCAATGAACTTCTTGATGCCGGTGTGCACTTTGGTCACTTAAAGCGTAAATGGCATCCACACATGGCTCCGTACATTTTTGACGAGCAAAAAGGGATCCACATCATTGACCTTAACAAGACAATTGTAAAGTTAGATGAGGCGTGTCAAGCTATCAAACAAGTAGCAAAATCGGGAAAGAAAATTCTTTTTGTAGCTACAAAAAAACAAGCAAAAGAAATTGTTACCGATAAGGTAGCGAACATAAACATGCCATTCGTAGTTGAACGTTGGGCAGGTGGAACCTTAACCAATTTCTCGACCATTCGTAAGTCGGTTAAGAAAATGGCGAACATTGACAAAATGGGCGTTGACGGAACATTGGATACTATGTCAAAACGCGAGCGTTTACAGGTATCACGTTCACGTGCTAAATTAGACAAGAACTTAGGTTCAATTGCCGACATGACACGCCTACCGGCTGCATTGTTTGTAATTGATATTCGTAAAGAACATATTGCTGTTGCTGAAGCAAAAAAATTAAGCATTCCGGTTTTTGCAATGGTTGATACCAACAGCGATCCGATGAAAGTTGATTTCGCAATTCCTTCGAATGATGATGCATCAAAATCAATTGGAAAAATTCTTGACATAGTTGTTGAAGCTATTCTTGAAGGATTGACCGAACGTAAGGTTGATAAATCGAACGAAAAACCTGAAGAAGTTGCAGGCGAAGAAGGTGTTGAGAAAAAACGCGATATCGTAATTGAAGAAGAAGGTAAGGCTGAGAAAAAAGTTGGTGCTCAAACAGGAAAACGTCCTTTGCGCCCAAAAAGCGGACCGGCCCGTAAAATATAATATTTAAAAATTTAAAGTATATGTCAACAATAACTATAACAGCTGCTGATGTAAACAAATTACGTTTACAAACAGGTGCAGGCATGATGGATTGCAAAAAAGCTTTGACCGAAGCCAATGGAGATTTTGAAGCTGCTGTTGATTTCCTTCGTAAAAAAGGAGCAAAAGTTGCCGCTAACCGTGCCGACAGAGCAGCAAGTGAAGGATGTGTTTTAGCAAAAGCAAGTGCTGATGGAAGCTTTGGAGTTGTGTTATCGCTTAACTGTGAAACCGATTTCGTTGCAAAAAATGAAGGCTATGTTGCTTTAGCGCAAAGCATGATAGACCTGGCTGCTGCTAATAAAGTAAAATCGAAAGAAGATTTCTTAAATCAAAAAATTGGCGACTTAACGGTTGCTGAAAAATTGATAGAGCAAACAGGTGTTATTGGCGAAAAATTAGAAATTGGTCAGTACGAAATAATAGAAGGAACGGCTGTTGCATTTTATATTCATGCAGGAAACCGTTTAGCTACATTGGTTGGATTGACCAAAGGTAGTGCTGATATTATTGAAGCGGGACGCCAGGTTGCGATGCAGGTTGCAGCTATGAATCCTGTTGCGTTGGATGAAGCATCGGTTTCGAAAGAGATTATTGAGCGCGAAATTGAAGTTGGTAAAGAACAAGCAATTGCTGAAGGAAAACCGGCTGAAATGGCAGAGAAAATTGCCGTTGGTAAATTAAACAAGTTCTATAAAGAAAGTACTTTATTGAACCAGGAATTTATTCGCGACAATAAGAAAACCATTAAACAGTTTTTAACTGACACTGATAAAGACCTTACCGTTACAGCATTTAAGCGAGTGGCTTTAGGTTAATAAAATTTATAAAGGGAACTATTAGTTCCCTTTTTTTTTGCTTATTTTTTCTTGCAAACGTTTAACCACAGAGTACGCAGAGAATGCGTGGAGGTAACGGAGCGAGTTCTGATGTTTAGAAATGAAATTAAAATAACCCTTCGGGTTCTCTGGGTAATCTCCGGGTTCTCTGTGGTTAAAAAAAAAAGATATGAAGTACAAGAGAATATTACTAAAACTAAGCGGTGAATCCCTTATGGGAAACAAACAATTTGGTATCGACAACGAACGTTTGGCGCAATACGCAATGGACATTAAAGGTATTTTAGCGCAAGGAATTGAGGTAGCTATTGTTATTGGTGGCGGAAACATTTTCAGAGGCGTTCAGGCCGAAGAAGGTGGAATGGATCGTACTCATGGCGACTATATGGGAATGTTGGCAACCATGATAAACAGTATGGCTTTACAAGCAGCGTTAGAGAAAATTGAGGTGGATACCCGTTTGCAAAGCGCTATTAAAATGGAACAAATTGCCGAGCCTTTTATTAGAAGAAGAGCGGTTCGTCATTTAGAAAAAGGTCGTGTAGTCATATTTGGAGCAGGAACGGGAAATCCGTTTTTTACAACTGATACAGCAGCAAGTTTACGTGCCATTGAAATTGAAGCCGATGTTATTTTAAAAGGAACACGTGTGGATGGAATTTACGATTCGGATCCGGAGAAAAATCCGAAAGCCGTGAAATACGATACCGTAACGTTTAAAGAAGTATTTGCAAAAGGTTTAAAAATTATGGACATGACGGCCTTTACGTTGTGCAACGAAAATAAATTACCCATCATTGTTTTTGATATGGATAAGCCGGGTAATTTGAATAAGGTGTTGTTAGGTGAAAAGGTTGGGACTTTGGTTGAATTTTAGTATTTTCTTCGAGTAGTAGTTGACAGGTGCCGATCTTATGGAATACAAAAAACTAAACTCAAATTGGAATGCAGAACCAAACGCACCTGAAGTTAGGTTGTTCATTGATGATTTAACTGTAAAACTCGACTTCTTTTTAAATCACTTTGTATTTAGCGAATTCAAAGAAAATGAAAGAGGCGTCCTAACTTTTTTCAAAGTTCATAAGTTTTCTTTCAATACTACAAACAGCGATGGCTATTACATGGATCAATACCGTTATAAAAACTCGGACTTACCCTGGGGTGAATTTTATCAGTTAAATACAAAATGGCAAATTGATTTTCATGAAAATGTTACTGTTTTATTTCCTCAACCGGATGAAACAAACCTAAAGCATTTTATTTTTTTTCTTAGGGATAACACTTTTGAATGTGTTGCAGAAGGTTTTGAATTTACCAGTGGATATTTCATTAAAGGAAACTAAGCTGTCACTGCCTACGGACTCTTCTTGCAAACCCCTGAACACCAATAGTCCCGCATCTCACGTCTCACATCTCATTTCTCAAACCAAAAAATTCCTATTTTAGTAAAAAATTACTCAATGAGCGAAGACACCAAACTGATCATAGACGAAACAAAAGCCAGCATGCAGGAAGCAGTTGAGCATTTGGCTACCGACCTTAGTAAAGTAAGAGCGGGCAGGGCCAATCCAATTATGTTGGAAGGGATCATGGTTGATTATTACGGAACCATGACGCCCTTAGCCAATGTTTCAAATGTATCGTGTCCCGATGCGCGTTCGTTGCGCGTTCAGCCTTGGGAAAAAAAGATGTTGGAGCCTATTTCAAACGCTATTATTGCAGCCAATTTGGGTTTAAACCCGCAAAACAATGGTGAAATAGTGATGATAAATGTTCCGCCATTGACCGAAGAACGCAGAAAAGACCTTGTGAAGAAAGCTAAGTCGGTTTGTGAGGATGCCAAAGTGGTTATTCGTAATCACCGCAAAGAAGCCAACGACATGATAAAAGCCTTGTTAAAAGATGGAATTCCTGAAGATGAGGCTAAACAAGCAGAGGAAAAGGTGCAGGAATTGACCAATACGCATATTGCAAAAATTGAGTCATTGTTGGAAGCGAAAGAGAAAGATATTTTAACGGTATAATTAATATTTGCTTGAGCGGCAGTAGGCAGCGGCAGTAGGCAGTAGGGACTTCAAACATTTCATCAAATACAATCTTACAACTTCATCAAGCGCGGTAAAAAATCTGTGTAATCTGAGCAATCTGTATAAATCTGTGGTCGCAAAGCTAAAAAATCAAGTCGCTTACGACTAAATCTGTGTTAATTACTTAGGCGCTCGGTAATCAAATTGTTTTCCTCATCTGCGTTAATCTGCGGCTAAAGTGGGCGGGGGGCAGGGAAAAAAATCTGTGTAACCTGAGTAATCTGTATAAATCTGTGTTAATCCGTTGCATCCGTACGATCAGTGTTCTATCATATCATAGTTAATCATATGAATCTGCGTCATCAGCGTTCCAATTCTTAAAATATCCGTGTTCCATCCCCTTCGTAGTTATTAACAATCCCCTCACATTTCAACAAAACCCAGATCCAACCCTTGCATGATTTTTACCTTGTGCGTACCTTTATAGAAATGATCCAATTCTCCAATCACATAACCGGTTTATTGCGCAAGTTCGATTGCGTGGTGATACCCGAAATGGGCGGCTTTGTAGCCAACTATTCATCGGCTGTATTGGATAAGGGAAAAGGTGTTGTTTATCCGCCATCGAAAGGAATCATTTTCAACAAGAATCTAGTGAAGAACGATGGTTTACTTGTAAGCGAAATTGCACACGAGTTAAACATTTCCTATAACGATGCGTTAACACGCTTAAATGATTTTGTTGCAGAATCAAAACAAACATTGCAGCAAGGTGGCCGAATTGAACTAACGGGCTTAGGATATCTATACCTCGACAATAAGAAGAACTTACAGTATTTGGCACATCAAACCATAAATTTCTTAAATGATTCATACGGGTTAGCGCCTGTTATGGCTATTCC
>JAYUZA010000098.1:0-2832 GCA_043752145.1 Flavobacteriales bacterium | reverse complement strand
ACTTCCAATTAAGAATAAACTATCAGGCTGCGCAATTTTAAAATCAAGATTTCGGTCGGTTATCTCAGACATGTAATGCATGATGTTTTGGGCCGAATTGTTTTGAGCACAAAATATTACTTCGTCAATTTTATAAAAGTGAATTATTTCATTTAACTGACTTAAATTTCCCTCAAATCCCTCATGCATTTCGGTTTCCGAAGGGTAAATTCGTTTGATAAATTCGGTTTTAATATTGGTCTGCGACAAAATATTTTCTACACGAAGACATTCGTCCTCGTTGCCAATGATAAGGAATCTTTTTTTGAATCGTTTACCGAACCGATAACCATTAATTTTTAAAACATTAAGCAATAAACGAATGAATAAAATAGCGGCCGTGCACCATAAAGTCCCAAACAAAATTAATGATCTTGAAAATTGCCAGTATTTTGGTAATAGCGCGTATATCACCAATAAAAGAGTGCTGCCAATTAACAAACCTTTTAGTACGCGCCACGGTTTAAAAGGCTTATCATATCCGCCAAAAAACCAAATACACGAAAGCCATATTAAAATATAGGCCGGAAACGACCAATTTGTAATTTGAGATGGCCATACGATCTCTGTATATTGTGTATAATAATGTTCAATTAATTTCAATCCGCCAAAAATAGCTACGGCATCTAAAACAGGGATCCAAATCTGATTAATTATGCGCGAAAATAAAGCTATCCCCGCTCTGAAATAAATGGCCGAACGAATTAAAAAGGCAAAAGCTTTCGCGTTTTTTTGCGAGAAATGCTTTTGCGCAAAAATGATCATGGCCTGGTAGAAGACGAATACATAATTCACACTCGATTTCTTTGTGCTCTCTCCTTTATAATGAATGATCTTTGTATTCGGAAAATAGTAGTTTTTATATCCTCCTTTAATGATCCGATAGGATAGGTCAATGTCCTCGCCATACATGAAAAACTGCTCGTCCAGTAAACCAACTTTATCCAAAGCCTCTTTACGCATCAGCATAAAAGCGCCCGATAAAATTTCAATTTCGTTTATTTCATTTTTTGGAAGGTGACCTAAATGATAGCGATTAAATTTTTTTGATTTCGGGAACAATTTACTCAGACCAAAGATCTTGTAAAAGGCCACCCATGGAGTAGGGAGCCCTCGTTTTGATTCGGGTAAAAAATTGCCTTTTCCATCGATCATATAAACACCCAATCCACCCGAATCTGGTCGCGAATCCATAAAACCGAGTGTTGTGTCAAATGTGGTCTCTTCTACAATCGTATCAGGATTGAGCAATAATATATACTGGCCTTTTGCAATTTTTATAGCCTGATTATTTGCCTTGGAAAAACCCGAATTTACTTTATTTTCGATCAGTAGGACTTTCGGGAATTTTTGTTTAACCATTTCACATGAACCGTCAAACGAGTTGTTGTCCACAACAATAATTTCAGTATCAATATTCTTTATGGCGTTGTAAACCGAATGGAGGCATTGTTCCAAAAAATACTCAACGTTGTAATTTACTATAATAACAGATAATTTCAACTACCGGACCTCCGCATTATAAGGAATTCTGTTCATCAGCGATCTTCCCAGCGATATTTCATCGGCATATTCAAGGTCATCGCCAAACGATATCCCCCTTGCCAGATTTGAAATGGCAATATTTTTTTCTTTTAATTTCTTATAGATGTAAAAATTAGTCGTTTCGGCTTCAACAGTTGAACTCAAGGCCAAAATAACTTCTTTTATTTCTTCTTTATCCATGCGCTCCAATAAAGGATTTACATTAATATCGCTTGGACCCAAGCCTTCCATAGGTGAAATTAATCCCTCCAAAACGTGATAAAGGCCTGTATATTGTAAAGTGTTTTCAATGGCGTAAAGGTCGCGCACATTTTCAACCACGCAAATAAGACTTGAATTTCGTTTTGTATTCAGGCAAATTTCACACAATTCATCCTCACATAAATTGAAACACTTGCTGCATTTACGCATGCCTTGCAACAATCCTACCTTTTGTGTAAAATCATTTATTTCCTCGTTTTTTAACCGCAGCAGATAAAATGCATAGCGCAAAGCGGTACGTTTTCCAACACCCGGCAATTGGGCAATTGCCTCAACGGCCTCGTTTAGTTTTTTTGAGGGTATCTCCATTTATTTTTTGGCGATATAAAGCAGGTCCAGGCATGACTCACTTGCCACTTCAATATAAAAATCGTTTGTTGTAAGGTGGCTTGTAAGATCGGCATTGCCGTTCAATAATTTTTTGCGATTCCTTCTATTCATATAATCATATGGGACTTGCAAAATTTGCCTTGGTAGCCACCATTGCATTTTAAAAACATCGAATCGCATGACTTTATGCACTGACTCTTTGTTTTTCAGGTAATACTCCATTGCCTTGGGACCTGCGTACACACCGTTTTTTTCAACATTCGAAAAGTGTTTTGAAAGCCTGTCATAAAGATTTTGAACCGTATACTCCCGCATATGCCATGGATTGCGTGCCAATGACATTTTGATATTAGGTGTAGTGCAAAGAAAAATGCCGCCCGGTTTTAAAACGCGTGATATTTCTTTTACAAAAAGTTCATCATTTTTAATGTGTTCAATAACCTGGAAACTCACCACGCAGTCAAATGAATTGTTTTCAATACCTTTAAAAGGAGGAACCTCGGTTTGAATAAATTTGGTGTTTGGATAACCTTCCAGTTTTTTAGGATCAAAAACATACTTATCAAGCATGGTATAAGCTTCACATGTAGAAGAAAGAATACGAAGACCATATCCTTCACCGCTTCCTACTTCAAGTGTTTTGCCATGTACTTTTCC
>JAYUZA010000097.1:0-7319 GCA_043752145.1 Flavobacteriales bacterium | reverse complement strand
AACGTGTATATAATTTATCGTTCGAACCTAAATATGCGGGAACACCTGTTGTTGCCGAAGGCTGATATCCTTTTTGGTCTTCCATGACCTTACTCCAGCGCACATACAATTCCTGAGTCGATGCTTTTAATAATTCATCCATCGAAAAATGAGGTTGATTAAAGCGATCGGTTACATAAATAAAAGGTAAAACCTGTTCAATAATTGCCAGATCCCATGAGGGCAGACTTTGAATTTCATAAATGGAGATCAACTTTCCGAAACGTTCGATATGTCGCAGCAATTCGTTTATTTGCACATCGTTTAAGAGCGATAACTCACTAAGTTCCGATTTTGTGGCTGTGTTAAGATCAAGCGGATGATCGATGTAATGAAGTAAGTGGTCAAATACTGCATTTAGATCAGGTTCTTCATCGCCCGAGTTTTCAGCAAAATATTCAATGCGTTGTTCAACAATGGCGAATTTTTCCTGTTCGTTTTCGTATTTTCTTTTTTGTGCGAAGTTAGTATTGCTTAAAAAGCAAAAGAAAAACAAAAAGCAAACCGATATTTTAATTGATCGGTTCACTCAGTTCTTTTTTCTTTTCTCCACCCAGTTTCAAATGGAACGAAAGGGCGGGGGTGAATCCTAAAACCTGATGGTACGCTGCGGCTATATCAATGTAAACCATTTTGTAATTATAGCCAAAACCAAACGAAGCTAAAAACGGGTTGGTATTTATTCCCGCACGTAAAAAAAATTGTCGTTTTAAATTATACTCAACCCCAAATTTTACATTGGTGTTTTGGTTAATGGTTGATTCGGTTTCAATCAATGCAAAAACGGCTTGCGAAAATTTATATTCTAATCCCAAACGAATGGCTGTGGGAATAAATTCATTGTTCTCTTTGGTGAGTAAAGTTCTTGATACATTGTAAATATGCGCGCCAAAGGTCAGTTTTTCAATTAAGCGTGCATTAATTCCAAATTCAGCGGTAAACGAATTCTTCGATCCGTAAATATCGCCAAGTCTTAGTGAATTATAGTTAAGCTGAACACCGGCTGAGAAATTTTCAGCAATTTTTCGTCCGTAACCTAAACCTACTTTTAATTGATTATAGTTTACACTACCGAATTGTGTTCCTACCAATCCGAAAGTTCCTGCATTGCCCAAAGGCATAGCGCCCGCAAAACTTTTTAGAGCGGTTTCTTTTAAAAGAAATTTATTTTCGTAATAAGCGCCAAAGGTATAATTGTCAATAAATGCAAGGTTTGCCTGGTTGTGTTGTGTTCCCCAAACATCGCGAAGGGTTAATCCGCAACCACCCAATCCTGCTTGGCGTGCACCAAGGGTATAATTTTCATTGCCGGCTTTTGCCGAAGCAGCCATAGATATGAAAATAGCGAGGACATGAATTTTGCGCATGTCCCGAATTTATGTAATTATTTGGTATTACAGAATAAGAAATTATTAAGAGTTTAGGAGGTAGTTAACCACATAGGCACATAGAACACATAGAGAAAGAGGTTATAATGCAAACAAAGGCAACGTGTTAAAAGGGTCTGATAGAAAACTTCGTTTTGCACACAGACTCTACATGTAGAAGCGAAGCTTCCTATTCAAATTTTTTTGGTCGAGTAAACCTATGTGCCTATGTGGTTAAAATATTAGTGGTGGTTATACCCCAAATGGAACTTCTTCCTCCTGCTTTATCGGCTGCCTGAAAACTATCTGATTTTCGATCATATCCATTACGGCATGGTCACCGGCTTTTATTTTATTGCCTAAAATACTTTTCGATAATTCGTTAAGAACCGTTTTTTGGATCAATCGTTTTACCGGTCGTGCTCCAAATGCAGGATCATAACCACTTTCGGTTAACCACTTCAAGGCTTCTTTGGTTACATGCAATTGCATATTGTTTTCGGCCAGTAATTTATTTACCTGCAATAATTGGATCTTAACGATTTTTTCCAATTCGTTTTTGGTAAGTGGTGTAAACATTACTATTTCGTCAATACGGTTGTAAAATTCAGGTCGCAAACTGGCACGTAACAATTCCATTACTTCATCTTTGGTCTCATCCAAAACTTTCTCACGATTTTTCGAATCAAGTTTTTCCAGTTTTTCCTGAATTATGTGTGAACCTAAATTGGAGGTCATGATAATAATGGTATTCTTAAAATTCGCCACGCGACCTTTGTTGTCGGTTAGCCTTCCGTCATCCAAAACCTGCAATAAAATATTGAATACATCAGGATGTGCTTTTTCAATTTCATCCAATAAAATAACCGAATAAGGTTTTCTTCTTACAGCTTCGGTCAATTGTCCACCTTCATCGTATCCTACATATCCCGGAGGTGCACCAAGTAAACGCGATACCGCATGTTTTTCCTGGTATTCACTCATGTCAATACGCGTCATGGCATTTTCATCGTTGAATAAATATTCACTTAAGGCCTTTGCCAATTCGGTTTTTCCAACACCGGTTGTTCCAATAAATATAAATGAACCAATTGGTTTACGTTTATCCTGTAAACCCGAACGACTCCTGCGAATAGCATCTGATACAGCAGCTATGGCTTCATCCTGACCAATGACACGTCTATGCAATTCATCTTCTAATCGCAACAACTTTTCGCGTTCACTTTCCAACATTTTGTGTACCGGAACACCTACCCATTTTGAAACTACCTCGGCAATTTCCTCGGCAGTTACTTCCTCTTTTAGTAATTTCGAATTTTTTTGAAGTTCGTTCAATTGTTTTCGTAACTCTTCAATTCTTTTTTCTTCCTCTACTATTTTACCATAGCGTAATTCGGCAACTTTTCCATAATCACCGTTACGTTCGGCCGCATCGGCTTCCTGTTTAAAGTTCTCGATGTTTTGTTTACCGGTTTGCATTTTATCCAGCAATTCCTTTTCGGCTTTCCACTTAGCCATGAATGTGTCGCGCTTCTCCTTGAGTTCCGAGATCTCCAATGATAAATGTTCAATTTTCTTGGTATCTTTTTCGCGTTTAATGGCTTCGCGCTCAATTTCCAACTGCATTATTTTTCTATCCAATTCATCTAACTCTTCGGGTTTGGAATTTATTTCCATACGAAGTTTAGAAGCGGCTTCGTCAATTAAGTCAATGGCCTTATCGGGTAAAAAACGGTCGGTGATATAGCGTTGCGATAATTCAACGGCAGCTAAAACAGCTTCGTCTTTGATCAATACTTTGTGGTGATTCTCATATTTATCCTTTATACCACGTAAAATGGAGATGGCATCTTCGGCATTGGGTTCATCAACCAATACTTTTTGGAATCTTCGTTCTAATGCTTTATCCTTTTCAATATATTTTTGGTATTCGTTAAGGGTTGTTGCGCCAATGGCACGTAACTCACCGCGTGCTAACGCAGGTTTAAGAATGTTTGCAGCGTCCATGGCACCTTCTCCGCCACCGGCACCAACCAGTGTGTGCATTTCATCAATAAATAAGATGATCTCTCCATCACTTGTGGTTACTTCTTTTACAACCGACTTTAATCGTTCTTCAAATTCACCTTTGTATTTTGCACCGGCAACCAAAGATCCCATGTCTAAAGAGTAAATTTGTTTACTCAATAAATTTTCGGGCACGTCTTTGTTTACAATGCGGTGGGCAATTCCTTCGGCAATGGCTGTTTTACCAACACCGGGTTCGCCAATTAAAACCGGATTATTTTTTGTTCTTCGGGTTAATATTTGCAATACTCTTCTTATCTCATCGTCACGACCAATCACAGGATCTAATTTCCCGTTCTTCGCTAATTCGTTCAAATTTTTGGCAAACTTATTCAATGAATTAAAATTCGATTCATGGCTATGCGATGTCACCGTTTCGCCTTTACGCAATTCTTCAATGGCTTTGCGCAAACCTTTATCGGTTAAACCGGCATCTTTTAACAATTGAGCTGCCTGATCACTTGTTTTTAAAACGCCCAATAAAATATGTTCAATGGTAATAAATTCGTCTTTTAATTTTTGCGCTTCATCAAAGGCATATTGCAGGGCCTGATTCCCATTGCGCGCTAAATATTCCTGTCCGCCTCCCGTTATTTTTGGAAGCGAAATAATTATTTTATCAAGAGCCGCTGTGACAATGCCCAGATTTACATTATTCTTTTTCAATAAATATGGTGCCACATCTTTGTCGGTATTCAGGATCCCTTTTAGCAAATGCGCAATTTCAATGCTTTGGCTCTGGTTTGAAAAAGCCAATTGCTGGGCATTTTGAAATGCTTCCTGCGCTTTTATGGTGAGTTTATTTAAGTCCATTCTTTCTTATTTTCTTATAAACCTGCAAATTACTGCCCCTTTTGGATTTTACTGAAATTATGTCGTTATTTGGTATAGTTATTGGTATTTTCGTCATATACAAGGCATTCCAAAGGCAAAAATGTCGTGAATTTCGGGCAATGAAACGAATAAAAAGTTAATTTTAAGGATATGTTAAGAACAAGTACATTTTGCTTTATGCTTATGGCAGGTATCAGTTATAATGCAGGCGCAGCTTCAAAAGTCATTACCTATATTGACGGAAGCAATAATAAATACATCATCACTCAACTTAAGACAGAAGCAACAATTCAATATGTTGCCATCAAGCCCGAAGAGAGTTCAAGCGGAACGTATAGCGGTGGCGAGCCCTATAAGATCAACATTACATTAGCCGAACACAAAGAATTGATTACGCTGATTAATGCAGCCATTAAGGATGTTTCTCAACACAGCGAAGACCGCAATATGGGCTGCGGGACTATTATTAAGTCACAAAGTAAAATTTATTTTCTTAAAATGGATTCGTACAATAAGACATCGATAGAGAAAAAATTAAAAGCATTGAAAGATAAATATATTGTAAAAGTCGAAATACCAAAGCAAGATACCGTAATTGTAGAAGGGATATTCATCGAAAAGAATTTTGTTTCCAAGAAAGGCGAGATGAAAGATATTAAAGAATTTTATTTTGTTCCAACGGTTAATGAGATTGAAAATAACAAATTGGCGAAAGAATATTTTGTGAAACTCTCTAAGGGAAAGGTCACCAGAGAACAAATAAAGGAATTTATGGGTCGGCCAATTCGTGCGCGTTTGTTAATTTTTAGAGGACTTTGGGATACTGATGATAATACACATCAAAGTCGTTTTGGTGATTATGTTGTGGTTTTTAATCTTATTGATTAACATGTTTGGAAATCAGGAAATACTTAAATAAAAAGATGAAATACGGAGTATTCACGAATTCAATTACGAAATCTAAACATGCCATGAGTAAAAAAATAATTTTGCCCTTAGCATTGGTTTTTTGCGCTTTCATTTCATACGCGCAGCCCGCTTTATTCGATATTAATACCATTCAAAAAATAGAAATTGAATTTCCGTTCTCCAATTGGGATTATCGAATGGATACCGCAAAAGCGGGAAGCGATGGTTATATCATTGCAACATGGGTAAAGATAAATGGTCTTCAATTTGACAGTGTGGGTGTTCAATATAAAGGGAATAGTTCATATAATGCATCCAACAACAAAAATCCGATCCACATTGAGTTAGATAATGTAATTAACCAAAGTTACCAGGGTTATACAGATCTAAAATTGGCTAATGGTTATGCCGATCCTGCCGTAATTCGCGAAGCATTAGCTTACAGTTTGATGGGAAATTACATGCATTGTTCCAAATCTAACTTTGCGCAGATCTATATTAATGGCAGTTTATATGGTTTATTTTGCAATAGTGAATCCGTTGGTAAGGATTTTTTAAGCCAGCATTTTTATTCAAGTGGCAACGCAACATTTAAGTGCGAACCTGAGGACTATTTGAGTTCTTATACATCCAAGCTAATTTATTATGGGACCGACTCATCGCTTTATTATACAAGCTATGAAATGAAATCGCAATACGGTTGGAACGACCTGTCGCGGTTGATTGATACGCTTAACAATAGTAGCGGTAGCATAGAAACTATTTTGGATGTCGACAGGGCACTTTGGACGCTTGCCTTTAACAATGCAATGGTGCATTTAGATAGTTATAGCGGAATGTTCGCTCATAATTATTATTTGTACATGGATGATAACAACCGATTCAATCCGATCAATTGGGATGTAAATATGGCTTTTGGAGGCTTCAATATGCCCGGACCGACATTGTTTACATTTTTAAGTGTTACACAAATGAAAAATTTATCGCCCTTATTGCATAGCACTGTTTCCGCGCGACCATTGATAAAAAATTTATTGGCCGATCCACGGTATAAAAAAATGTATTTGGCGCATATGAAAACCATGACGACTGAAATGATCACATCGGGTGAATATTTAACTCAAGCCAACCAAATGCGTGCAATTATTGACACGGCCGTTCTTTCCGACCCTTATCCGTGGTACACATATACTCAATTTGTAAACTCACTTACCACCAGCACGCCCGGTGGTCTTGGTACCATTCCCGGCATTCAGGAACTTATGGACCCTCGTTCAACGTATTTAAATTCGACACCCGAATTTTTAGCCATTGCTCCTAACGTTTCGGGCATTGGTTATTCACCCGCCTCACCCAACTTAAACGATACTGTTTGGGTAACGGCAAATGTGGTGAACCAAACCTATACGTATTTGGGTTATAGAGACGCGGTGCAAAATATTTTTAACAAAACGCAAATGTACGATGATGGCGCACACAACGATGGCGCGTCAGGCGATGGTGTTTTTGGTGCCATGGTTGTAGCTACAAGTCCGATCATTCAATATTATATTTATGCGGATAATGCGAGTGCGGGAATTTTTTCACCCGTGAGAGCCGAGTATGAGTATTACACTATTATAAGTAATGTTACAACCGTTAATCCTGGCGATGTCGTGATCAACGAAATTATGTCAAGCAATTCAACGACCGCTACCGATCCGAATGGCGAGTA
Organism: Flavobacteriales bacterium; assembly: GCA_043752145.1. Lineage (GTDB taxonomy): Bacteria > Bacteroidota > Bacteroidia > Flavobacteriales_D > UBA2798 > DASPJQ01. The sequence continues at coordinate 389 of JAYUZA010000097.1, read as the reverse complement.
CGATGATTGGGTTGAGTTGTATAACAATACGGCAAGTAATGTGAGTTTGGCCAATATGTACGCAAGCGATAATGCGGCTACACCCTTGAAATGGTTGTTCCCAAGCAATACGGTAATTCCGGCCAATGGATATTTAATTGTGTGGTTGGATCAAGACACCACGCAACCGGGATTGCATGCAAATTTTAAATTATCAGCGTCAGGGGAAGAATTGCAATTGTCATATGCAACGCCAATGGTAATTGATAATGTAATCTTTGGTGCGATTCCTACCGATCAATCATACGAACGTTGTCCTGACGGTACCGGAGCTTTTAGTGTTTTGGCTCCAACATATGCAACAGCAAATTGTGTTGTAGGAATTCAGGAAGTTGCCGATAATTCTTCTA
>JAYUZA010000096.1:0-2834 GCA_043752145.1 Flavobacteriales bacterium | reverse complement strand
AATATAATAAATAGGTCTTTTAGTATACTTTGTGATATGAGCGCATATTGCTTGCGAAAAGGTGTTATAATCCACGTCTACTTTTTGAAATTTGTATTCAGGAATACCCAATTTTTTACAGTACATATCACTAAATTCTTTATCCTGGAGTAAATGCATGTTCAAAACGGTCACATCGGTGCGAATATTTTTGGCGTATTGCAATATCCATGCAGGGTATGTATCATAATCGCCTACAGTAAATACTATGGCATCCTGATCGCAGGAAACAAGTATGTTGTAGTTCACTGCCAGGATACCGATGGCAATATCCCCGGAAGCAAGCCAACGCTCACACATTTGGGGCATTTCCTTTTCTTCTCCCCTTGACATATAATGCGTAGCCAAATGATTGAAGATTTCCTGACGATTGGGACCCAATCGATATGCTTCCATGAGATATTTCACTGCATCTTTTCCAAAAATCTCTTTCCGATAGGCCATGTAATTACTCTCAAACGTTCCGGGAATATTTTCGTTGACCTTTTCTGCAACGGCATCAATATCCTTTTGCGTTTTTGGCCCACCAATAAACTTGATCAGTCGTGTGGCAGTGAATACATTCATCCATGCCTCCGCATTCTTCGGATCGGTTTTCACTTCTTGTTCCCAAAGTGCCAGTTGTTCCTGGTACCATTCCAATGTATGCCGTGCCTTTGCAATGGAGTGAACTTTTTGCTTTTGAGGTTTTGTTTGTGCTTGCAGGCTAAATACGCTCAGCAATAAAACACATAATGCAGTTAGTTTCATACTATTTGTTTTATAGATTAATTATTCGTTCTTAAAAAGTGGCAGTGTTACTCACAACGTGCCAAAAGGTTCAATGCGAATGAAAATAATTTTGTAAGTTGGGGATAAGACGCTAACTATCAAACAAAAGTCTACGTTGATTAACATAGTTTAACGCATGGGATCGAAGTCCTTGTTAAAACAATATAGACAATAAATTATTTTGATCTTGTTGAATGACTTAGATCTTTCCCAACAATTCGAGGCGCAACATATTTAAAGCTGTAGCCGAAGCCATTTGGATATTGTAATTTCTATTGGGTCCGAATAAAAATTTTTTTGCATAGGCTTTTTCGGCTGATGAAAATCCGATCCAAATAGTTCCAACAGGCTTTAATTCTGATCCTCCACCCGGACCCGCAACACCTGTGGTAGAAACACAAAAATCAGTTCCCAGTATTCTTCTTCCGTTCTTTGCCAATTCAATGGCGCACCATTCGCTAACTGCTCCCTCTTTCACTAATGTATCATGATCCAATCCCAAAACACTTTCTTTTACGCTATACGCATACGCAGTAATTGTTCCGTTAAACAGATCGGATGCGCCCGGAACTGAAGTAACCAGGCGACCAATATTTCCTCCGGTACAGGATTCAACAGCGCCAAAGGTTTGTTTTTTTACTTTTAATAGTTCTGAAATAATATTTTCAAGTGTATTAGTTCCTTCGCCAAAATAATGTTTTTCGGTTTCCTTAATTATTCGCTCACAAAAATGGTCGACACGCTTTTGCATAGATGCTTTATCGTCACCCTTTGATGTAACACGTAATTTAACCAATCCCGGTGAAGGCAAATACGCCAGACTTAAACCATCGTTGCGCAAATCGGTTTCAATTGCGGCAATTTTATCGGCTAAAAAAGATTCTCCAATGCCTGTCGTGAGTAAAGTGCGATGAACAATTTTACTTTTATTTTTTGTCGCCAGTTCAGGTAAAATTGTTTCGGTCATCATACCTTTCATCTCAAACGGAACACCAGGCATACTAACAAATATTGTATTATTTTTTTCGAACCACATTCCCTGAGCGGTGCCGTTGTTGTTTTGGATCATTCGGCAGCCAACCGGAATTTCGGCCTGCTTTGCATTTACGTCAAGCATTTCACGGTTACGTTTAGTGAAATAATCTTTAATACGCTCCAACACTTCCTGATTCAATTCAAGATGTGTATTAAAGTATTTACATAAGGTATGTTTCGTAATATCGTCTTTGGTAGGACCAAGACCACCTGTTATGAGAACTATATCGGCTAAAGCAGCCGACTCACTGAGCGCCCGAATAATTTCAGTCTCTTTATCAGAAACGGCCAATGTTTGAATAACATCGACCCCAATTAAATTTAACTGCTCACCTATCCAGCCTGCATTGGTATTAATGGTTTGCCCAATGAGTAATTCATCGCCAATACTAACAATGCAAGCGTTCATGGTTGTTTATACTCCTTCGGGTTTCAATAAAGTACTGTCAGGAGAAATGGCGCGTTTTTCAATTTTCAATTTTGTTCCGCCTTCAACAACAATTATTACTGTTGTATCTTTCACTTCTTCAATCTTACCGTGAATTCCGCCAATGGTAACAATGCGCTGACCTTTTTCAATGCTATCGGCAAATTTACGTGCGTCTTTCATTTTTTTTGTTTGCGGACGGATCATGAAAAAATAAAATACAACAAGGATCAATCCGAACATGAAAATTGAGCTCATTCCACTTGGTCCTGCTGCTTCTTTGGCTAATAAAATACTTAGGTTCATTCTTTATTTATTTTAGGTTTAATTAATATTTAGTTTGTTGTCGTTACTTACTAAGTGTCGTACCTACGGCACTTTATTTTATTTGACTTGGTTTTTTTACCAATATTTCGTCCAACGGGACTGTTTGTTGTTTGTTTATTCTTCTTTTGAGCCGGGACCCAAAACAGTTCCTTCCAATCGAATAATAGTTATAGGTGGTTTGGTATTTGCTACAACACGAATTGATTTCGTAACCTTTCCTTGCTTTCCATCGCTA
>JAYUZA010000095.1:0-2837 GCA_043752145.1 Flavobacteriales bacterium | reverse complement strand
AATGTTTACGGTGGATTACAGGATAATGGAAGTTGGATGGCACCAAGCGCGGCACCGGGAGGAATTACCAATGCACATTGGAGCAATGTTGGTGGTGGCGATGGTTTTTGGACCGTTCCCGATATTGATGGAAAAACATTGTACTCCGAATATCAGGGAGGAAATATGAGTCGCGTGGATATGGCAACATTGAAACAGGAATCAATTCAACCGCAAAAAACAGCCAAAGAAGAAAAATTACGGTGGAACTGGAATACACCCATTGTTACAGGAGCAAAAAATCCAAAAAACCTTTACGTTGGTGCGCAGTATTTATATAAGTCAACCGATCAGGGAAGGAATTGGACAAGGATCTCAGGAGATCTAACCACAAACGATAAAAAGAAACAGGAACAAGAAGAAAGCGGTGGTTTAAGTGCCGATAATACTTCAGCCGAAAATCACTGTACCATTTTTACGATTGCCGAATCATCAATGGATGAAAACATGATATGGGTTGGCACCGATGACGGAAATTTACAATATACACTTGATGGCGGTAAAACATGGGCTAACGTTTCGGCCGCTGTGGCTAAAAGCGGAATTGCCAAACAAGCTTGGGTAAGCAGCATTCAACCATCGGTATTCGATAAAAATACCGTTTACGCTACGTTTGAAAACCATATGTATGGCGATCATCAAACCTATTTAGGGAAATCGACCGATATGGGTAAAACATGGACCCGAATGAGTTCAAAAGAATTTACAGGATTCGCACATAAAATAAAAGAAGATCTTGTAAACAAGAATTTATTGTTTTTAGGAACTGAAATGGGATTGTTTGCAACGCTTGACGGTGGTGCCAACTGGTTTCGCATGAAAAATAATATTCCTGAATATGCACTTGTTCGCGATCTTCAAATTCATCCGGTAACCCACGACCTTATTGTTGGTACACATGGCCGCGGAATTTTTATTTTAGATGATATTCGGGTAATGCGCAATTTTACCAAAGACATTTGGGATCAGGATATTTATTTGTTTCCCACGCCTGATCTTGTTTTGAATAATGGAAAATACGGTTGGGGTGGACCACAAGTATCGGGTGGTTGGGGCGCAGGAAATCCTCCTTCAATGCCTTCGATCGATTATTATTTAAAATCGCGTTTAAGTTCAGGAAAGATATCCATTGAAATTTTAGATGAAAACGGAAAATTGATCCAAACAATTCCTGGCACTGTTAGACGCGGAATAAATAAAGTATATTGGAATTTGAGAGGTGTTCCACCAAAAGTTGCAAGCGGAGGAACAAAAATGGATTTCGCGGGATTTTCGGCACCAATGGTATTACCGGGTAAATATTCGGTGCGATTAAAAGTAAATGACAAGGAATTTAAAGGCACTGTTAATGCCGTACACGATGAAAACAACAAAGATCTTTCATCGGCCGACCGAAAACTTGTATACGAAAGTGCCATGCGTTTACAAAACGTGCACAAAAGTTTAAATGCCGATATCGATACCATTACCTATTATCAGAAAAAATTAAAAGCCGATACGGTTGCCTTCGCAAAAAACAAAGGATACCAACAGTTTTATAATGAATTGGAAAAATCACGTGCCGCTTTAATGGCCACGACCAAAACTTCTATTTTTGCCGATGAAGAACGTTTGCGCGAAAAAGTTTCGGGTCTATACGGATCGTTTTGCAATATGCAGGCAAAACCAAATTCTACCCAATTAGAATCAATAGAAGTTCTAAATGCCGAATACACTACCGAAAACGCAAAACTTAAAGCTACCCTCAATAAACATCTGCCAAAAACAAAGTTTGTTGAGTTTAAACCGGTGAAGTAGTAAATAGTAATTAGTTTAGGGGTGCGGGTGTGACTGTTTCCACTTAAAATTGAGTGTGACCATTATTCCTGGCTGAATTTTCTGATGTCTGATGTCTGACGTCTGATGTCTAACCTTATATTTGCTTCATGACTTACGAATTCAACGGATTTAAACCTGTGGTACACCCAAGTTCATATGTGCATCCACAAGCATGCGTAACAGGTAATGTTATCATTGGAAAAAATGTATACATAGGTCCGGGAGCAGCTTTGCGTGGCGATTGGGGACAGATCGTTATTGAAGACGGTTGCAACGTTCAGGAAAATTGTACCATTCACATGTTTCCGGGTGTTACCGTATTGCTTAAAGCAGGCGCACATGTGGGTCATGGCGCAATAATTCATGGCGCAACACTGGGTAAAAATTGCATGATCGGTATGAATGCCGTTATCATGGATAATGTTGTAATTGGCGATGAGTGCATTGTTGGTGCATTGAGTTTTGTGAAAGCCGATACTATTTTTCCCAGTAGAAAAGTTATTGCCGGTAATCCGGCCGAAATAAAAAAAGATGTGAGTGACGAAATGATCGATTGGAAAACAAAAGGAACAGCTCTTTATCAAAAACTACCTTCTGAATTGCATGAAACACTAAAACCTTGCGAACCGTTAACCGAAATTGAACCCAACCGACCTTCACAGGAAGCAATGTATAAAACCTGGAACCAAACCCTTGAAGGGTTCAACGACACAAGTAAAATCAAATAATAACGGAGTTAGATAAAAGACAATAAGAAAATTTAACCACATAGACACATAGAAGTAAAGGCAGAAACAGCGAACGAAACAGATAAGGATAGAAAACTGCGTTTTACACATATTCTCTATGTTTGAGAAGCGAAGCCTTCTATCTTACTCTGCGACACCAAATGAAAACACCCTATGTTTCTATGTGGTTAAAAAAATATGAGGAAATTATAAATGGTAACTCGAAGTTTATTTTCAATAGCTTTAACCCTT
>JAYUZA010000094.1:0-2840 GCA_043752145.1 Flavobacteriales bacterium | reverse complement strand
CAACATTTGGTTGTTCGATGGTGCATTCTTATTACTCACTTTTAGGCATGCGAGTTTTGGCAGGATTGTTTGGTGGAGTATTAGGCTCTATAGTAATTTCAATGGTTGCCGATCTTTTTGACTTTCAAGAACGCGGAAAAGCGATGGGTTTGGTAATGATGGGATTTGCGGGAGCCAGTGTTTTGGGAGTACCCTTAGGCTTATTGCTTGCAGGTAAGGGCCACTGGCAATACCCGTTTTTTATGATCGCATGTTTAGGTTCAGTGTTACTTGTAGCATTGATCTTTATACTACCGCCTTTCGTAAAGCATTTGCAAGGAGAGATCGTTCGAAAATCATTTGCTCAAATCGTGAAACGTTGTTTTTCAAATGCCAATCAACGCAACGCTTTGCTTTTAAGTTTTGTATTGATCCTTGGTCATTTTATCATCATACCGTTCATAGCAATGTTCATGATACGCAATGTTGGTGTTCCCGAGGACCAAATATTTTTCATATATCTTATTGGTGGAATCATTACAGTGATCGCAGGACCTATTGTTGGAAAAATGACCGATAAAATTGGCGCAAAAAAAATGTTTACGTTTTTTGTTTTAGCCGCAACCATTCCCGTTGTACTTATTACCAATTTACCGCCTGTTGAGTCTTGGGTCGCTTTTAGCTGTACAGGATTGTTCTTTCTTTTTGTAACGGGTCGTATGATACCTGTCACAACGCTTATTTCAACGGTGGTGACTCCTCAGGAACGCGGCAGTTTTGAAAGTTTGCGTTCATCAGTTACCCAACTCGGAAGCGCATTATCGGCCATCATAGGCGGTTTAATTGTGAATGAAAAGGGGCTGAAAGTGGAGAATTATCCTTTAGCAGGCCTGGTTTCAATTTTATTATGTGTAAGTTGTTTGTATTTTAGCAATAAAATAAAAGTTCCAAAATAGTGGTATGGCCAAATTCACGCTAGACGCGGATGACGATGATGAAGTTGATTTTTTATTGATTGGTATTAGCAGTCATGCAAAAATTTATCGACTGTGCTGGTCATTAAATCAAACAATGAATTTAAAACTTATTAATTCAAATACAGTGATCGAATTAATAGATTCAAGGAAAAAGATCAGGAACAGTTTTGAGATATATGAATATATGGATGAAGAATTACGCATACATTTTCACGTAATTCCCAATAAAAGTGCTAACGGGTTTCTTTTGCCCGAGTTTAAACATGTTGATTATCTAATGCTACTAAAAGAGAACATAATCATCAATTTAGATGATATTATTGCTAAGCTTAGGTTAAGCGATCAGGTGCTTACGGCCTTTGAAATTAAGACAGGGGACGTAAAGTCTATTGAAAATTTATTATTTTAGTCGAATGAAGAAAACAAAGATAGTGGCCACGATTGGTCCTGCCTCACAGTCGCCCGAGATTTTGCGTCAATTAATGATAGAAGGAGTTAACGTTTTCAGGTTAAACTCATCGCATGGAAAGCATGACGAGTACCGTGAAGTTATTAAGTGCATTCGCAAACTTTCGGAAGAATTTCAAAAGAGTATTGGAATATTGGTTGATCTGCAGGGACCCAAATTACGCATTGGCGAAGTGGAGAATAACGGAGTGATGCTGGTAAACGGAGCTCAACTGGTTTTTACCAATGAGCCCTGTATGGGAACGGCCGCAAAGGTCTATATGACGTATAAAGAATTTGCCAAAGATGTAAAGTCGGGAGATAGAATTTTGGTGGACGATGGAAAAATAGCATTGGAATGTATTTCAACCAACGGAACCAATGAAGTGGTGGCAAAAATTATTCATGGTGGAAAATTATCGTCTAAAAAAGGAGTGAATTTACCCAATACAAAAGTGTCTCTTCCTTCGCTAACGCCAAAGGATCTCGAGGACCTGGATTTTGCTTTGGAAAATGATGTGGATTGGATAGGTTTATCATTCGTTCGATCGGCCCGTGACATCATTGAATTGCGTCATATTATCAGCAGTCAGCATAAAGCCGCTCGCATTATTGCTAAAATTGAAAAGCCCGAAGCTATTGATGATATTGATGATATTATCAATGAAACGGACGGTATTATGATAGCCCGCGGTGATCTTGGGGTGGAAATTCCCTTACAAAATGTACCGCTTATACAAAAAATGCTCATCAAAAAATGTTTGCGCAGTGCAAAACCGGTAATTGTTGCCACGCAAATGATGGAAAGCATGATCAACAATATTTTTCCTACACGTGCCGAAGTAAACGATGTTGCTAACGCGGTGCTTGATGGTGCCGATGCGGTGATGTTGAGTGGTGAAACATCGATCGGTGAAGATCCTGTGAATGTAATTCAAACCATGTGCAAGATCATTAAAGCCGTTGAAGAAACCGAGGAAATTTATTTTAAGGAGTCAACACCTGACGATAAGCGTGACGATCGTTATATTACCGATAGTATTTGTTTTAACGCAACGCGTTTGGCTCAACGTGTAGGTGCGACAGCCATTATTACCATGACCCATAGCGGTTACACCGCGTTTAAAATTAGTAGTCAGCGTCCAAAGGCATCCACCTATGTTGCAACAGGAAATAAGCAATTGTTAAACATCATGAGTTTGGTGTGGGGAGTTGAAGGTGTATTTTACGATAAAATGGTGAGTACCGATCATACCATTGCCGATATCAAATATTTATTGAAGAAAAAAGAATGGATAAAGCAGGGCGAAATGGTGATTAATATTGCCAGTATGCCTATTGAGGAAAAAGGAAAGTCGAACATGTTGAAGCTGAGTGAGGTGGTTTAGAGGCATTTCTATGTTATGGTTAGATAAATGGTTTACATTTGCATAAGTG
>JAYUZA010000093.1:0-7338 GCA_043752145.1 Flavobacteriales bacterium | reverse complement strand
GATACAGCAACCGTCATCTACCTATGATACAACGTTTACCGTTGGTCCAAATACATTGTTTACAAAGTATATGCATCATATGATGGATTCATTGGAAAATAAACCTGCCGATGCTCTTTTGCATCATGGTTTTAAAATTTCATCCAGTAATCCAATTACCATTGTTTACGATATTATTACACGTGCTACCAATTTCTATAACCCCGAAACTTTTTCACTTAAAGGTCAAAACGGAATGGGAACCGAATTTGTGTTGCCTTTCCAAACATTATGGGATAATCAAACTCTGGGTGGCGACTTAAATGGTGATGCAATTGTTTCACAACCTTATCAGCAATGTATTATAGTTGCAACCGAAGACAATACTACAATATACATTACTCCACGATGTCCGGTCGTTGGTGGTCATCCGGCCAACGTTACATACGCAATATTTTTACCGTACAAGGGTATGACGTATAATATTCAAAATGCTACTCAAAATACCAATGTTGTTGGAAATAATCTTGCGGGCTCCATTGTTGTAGCCGACAAACCAATTTCGGTTACTGTTGCCGATGATTCGGTAAATCCTGCCGGAGGTGGCGGTTGTTTTGACTTAATGGGCGACCAAATTGTACCAACCGATGTTATTGGTGACGAATACATTATTAATCGTGGATTTTTAAATGCCGGTTCAAACGAATCAATATTTGTGGTTGCAACTGAAAACTTTACAACAGTAAACATTGATAACGGTGTAACGGTTACAACTACCATAATAAATCAAGGCGATACATATCCTTACAGTATTACTCAGCCACTCACGTATGTGAGTGCCGATAAAGCTGTTTATTTATTACACATGTCGGGTTACGGTTGCGAATTAGGTGAAGCTATTCTTCCTCCGTTGAATTGTGCCGGTTCCGATACTGTTGCTTTTGCACGACCAAACAATCAAAGCTTTTTATTGAATTTATTATGTCCTGCAGGTGCCGAAGGTTCGTTTTTGCTTAACGGAAGCGCAGTACCTATTACAGCGGGTATGTTTAGTGCTGTTCCAGGTACAGGTGGTACATGGATGGGAGCTCAAATTAGCTTTACTACAGGTGTTATTCCCGTTGGTTCATCTAACTTAATTACAAATTCAACCGATCTGTTTTCAATGGGTGTAATTAACGGTGGTGCATCAACAGGTTGTTTATATCATTATTTATCTTCGTTTATCAGACGTGTTTATGTTGACGCTGGGAACGATACCACATTGTGTAACGGAGATCCTGTAATTAACTTAAACGGAAGCGTACAAGGTGGGGCAACAACCGGTATATGGACCTGTATTAACGGAACGAACACAGTTAATACACCAACCAATTTAAATACCACATACAATCCAACAGCAAGTGATTTTGCCCAGGGCACGCTTACATTTGTTTTAGCATCAACAGGAAATTGTAATCCGGTTACCGATACCATGACGGTTAATTTTATTCAATCACCCATTGTAAGCGCAGGACCAAACAATACGTTTTGTACAAACAACGTAGGTGCCATACCCGTTAACGGCTCGGTAAGCTTTGCTGCGGGCGCCAGTTGGTCGGGTGGTTCAGGTGGTGCATTTGCCAATTCAGGCGATCTTACAACCACCTATACCCCTTCTCCTGCCGATCTTGCGGGCGATAGTTTAATTTTGTTCCTTACATCGGCAGGAAGTTTCTTTGCTTGCCCCAACGATCAGGATACTGTAATTTTATATTTTACCGATCCTCCTGTAGTTATTGCGGGCCCCGATCAGGTAATTTGTTCAAACACCACAAGCGTTCCACTTAACGGTTCGGTAACAGGTGCTTCAACAACGGGTATATGGACCACAACAGGCGCAGGTGCTTTTAGCCCGTCTGATCTTTTACTTACTACCAATTATTTAATAAGCAGTACCGATACGGCCGTAGGTTCAATTTATATTACGCTTACATCAACCGCTAATGGAAATTGCAACGCTGTACAAGATAGTTTGGAGGTTATTATTGTAAACAAACCTATTGTTAACATTACATCCAACGATTCGGTATGCAGCAATTTGGCAAACTTTAATTTGAACGGAACAGTTACATCAGGTTTCACTACCATTTGGTCGACCACCGGTTCGGGTATCATCGTTTCCCCTACCTCTTTAAATACAATTTATAATATCAGTCCGTTTGATACAACAGCCGGATCAATTGATGTGATCCTTTCAACCAATGGTGGTATTTGTCCTGCAGTAAATGACACCTTAACGGTGATCTTCATTGATCAGCCAAAAGCTATGGCAGGAACCGATCAGGCGTTTTGTAACAATGAAGTTATTCAACTCAACGGTGTTGTTACCGGTGGTGTTGCAACCGGTTATTGGTCATCGACCGGAACAGGCACCTTTAGCCCCGGAAGCGCGTTTTTAGTAACAACGTATAGCCCTTCAGCGTTAGATGTTGCTTCGGGTACGGTCAATTTAATTTTAACAACATCCAGCAATTTTGGTTGCAATCCCGATGTGGATACTCTGGTGGTGACATTTAAACCGGCACCAACTGCCAATTTCTCCAATACAACAGCCTGCGCGGGTGACAATACCAACTTTACCGATCTTTCAACAATAACACCGGGTTCGATCACGAACTGGAATTGGAACTTTGGTGATTTCACAACTTCCATAGCCAACAACCCTATTCATAATTATACCAGCAGCGGAACATTTACCGTGACGCTAATTGCAGGTTCAAGCAATGGTTGTTACGATACCATCCAACAAATTATAGATGTTTATCCTTTACCGATCGCTGATTTTACAACCGGCAGCGCATGTCAGGGTACGCCACTTCAATTTCTGGATAATTCATTTATCACCACCGGCTCAACCATAACGGCCTGGGACTATACGTTTGGCGATTTTACACCAAACAGCGTTTTAGAAGACCCAACACATATTTATAACACCACCGGCCCGTATGTTGTAACCCTTGAGGTAACCACAAATTTTGGCTGTACCGATACTATTACGCACACTGTAACTGTTTTGAACAGACCCACAGCAATTTTCTCGGCAACACCAAATCCTGCCGAAGCACTTGAAGATATAAACTTCACCGATCTCTCAACCATAGCGCCTATGAGCGCCTGGGATTGGTTTTTTGGCGATTCAACAGGTTCAAATCTTCAAAATCCGATACACAATTATGCAAATGGCGGAATTTATCCTATCACGTTTATTGTGACCGATGCCAACGGCTGTATGGATACTGCACGAGGCGAAGTCGTTATTGCTCTTATGCCTGTTTTACCAACAGCATTTACACCTAACGGTGATGGCGAAAACGATGTTTTCCTCATCCGTGGTGGTCCGTTTACGGCAACCGATTTTAAAGTTTACAATAACTGGGGACAATTAATTTTCTCGACCGATGATGCGCTGGTTGGATGGGACGGAACATTTAAAGGCACCGACTGTCCGATGGGTGTTTATACCTGGACTTTTGAAGTGCAAATTGCCAATGGAAAAATAGTTACCGAATCGGGTGACGTTACTTTATTAAGATAATGAAGATGAAGAAAATACTTTTAGTAATTGTTGCAACACTTTGTTTGAACGCAGCAAAAACACAGGACTTCCATTTGTCGATGTACGATGCGGGGCCTTTATTTTTAAATCCTGCAATGACCGGGGTTGTTGACGGCACATGGCGCATACATGGCCAATACCGTACCCAATGGAAAGCTGTGAACTTTAAACCGTATAACACGGCTTTGTTGAGTTTTGATATGCCAATAAAAAAATGGGGAATCGGTGCGCAAATCATGAATTGCCGTGCAGGGATTGGGAATTATAATTGTTTACAAGGATTGGTTTCATTAGCCTATACAGTTCCAATAACAAAAGACAAAGCGCATAATTTCAGCATTGGTGTGCAGGCAGGTGGAACGCAAAAATCAATGGAGTATAAATTATATACGTTCAACAATCAGTACATCACGACTAATGGTGGTGGATTTGACCAAAGTTTGACTACAAATGAAACGTTCGCATCGCAATCACTTATTATTCCGGTTGTAAATGCGGGAGCTATGTACTACTATGCCAAACAACGCAGTAAATTAAATCCATTTGTCGGTTTTTCATCTTTCAATTTACTGGAACCAACCGAAACTTTTTTTGGCGGAACAAATAAACTTCCAATGCGCCATTACCTGCACACAGGTGTTCGTGTAAACATTACCGAATTGTTTTATTTATTACCAAAGGTATTGATCATGAAACAAGGTAAAGCCGATGAACAAACATTTGCACTGGATGCAGGTTTGTATTTCAAGCACGCACAATTGTATTTCCTTGCCGGAATGGTTTATCGTACAAAGGACGCAGGCATTCTTTCGCTGGGAGCTAAAAAAGATAATTACATAGCTAAAATAAGCTATGATTTTAACATGTCGTCACTTACCCCTGCCACCAGTGGAAAAGGCGCATTTGAGATCTCATTCACCTATGTAAAACTAAAAGAAAAATCGAAAGGCAAGAAAATTTGTCCAAGACTTTAACCCACGGATTAATGCCTGGGATAAAAGAGATTTAATAAAAAAATTATTATAAAAAAATGAAGAAATTTTTTCTACTATCATTGATAAGTTTAGCCTATTTAAGCAGCAGCGCTCAGTCGAAAAGAGTTTGGTTGTTTTATGCCGATGAGTTTTATAAGAAGGCCGACTATGCTTCGGCATTGGAAAATTATCTAAAGACCCTAAATGATTCAACTGTAAAGGATGTTTTTGTTTTGCCATACGAAGCAAACATAAGCAATCAAAAACTCCCGAAAAAGGATATAAAGGTAGCTCCTGACAAAACAGTTCCCCTAAAAGATTATATTGATCATCAAATCGCCATGTGCTATGCAAAAACATTTGATTATAACCATGCTGCGCCCTATTTTAAAATGACCTCTGAAAAAGGAAGCTATCCACACGACAAATACTATTATGCAAAGTCGTTGATGAACATTAAAAAATACACCGAAGCCATTGAAAATTTTGAAGCATACATTGCTGGTCCAACTAAAACCGATTCGCTTGCAAAAAGCGCGCAACGTTTTATGACGGGTTGTTTTTATGCTCAGGATTCAAGCAATATTAAACCTGAAGTTCAAATTCGTTTGGCCGATACAGCTGTCTTTAATAAAGGAACAGCGTCTTTTGCTGCCATGTTTTGGGGAAATCCGCATAAAATAATTTTTACCAGCGCACGTAAAGGCGGTGTATTGGTAGATCCCGAAAAACAGGATTCTGAATTCCTATGCGATTTGTATTGGTCGGAAATGGATACCGACAGTACCTGGGGAAAAGCCCATAATTTTGGTCGCCCTGTTAATACCGCCACGCACGATGCTTCGGGTGCTTTTACGGCCGATAACATCATGTATTTTACACGCTGGTCGGATGAAAAACGTACCGAGCAAAAAATTTACCTGGCGCGTATGATGAACGGAAAGTTCTTTGAAGCCTTAAAATTAGATACCAGTGTAAATGTTGCGGGATACAAAAGCGTAAATCCTTTTATTACCCTTGACGGAACTCAATTGTATTTCTCAAGCAATCGTCCCGGTGGAAAAGGCGGAATGGATATTTGGATAATTGATATTGATGAGAATGGAAAATCGGTTGGAAATGCAAAAAATTTAGGCGATGTGATAAATACCATGTACGATGAAGTAACACCTTTTTATCATAACGTATCCTCTACCCTTTATTTCAGTTCGAACGGACATCCTACAACAGGTGGTTTGGATATTTTTAAAAGCCATTATAGTTTAGATGACGAAGCCTTTGGTTTACCTATTAATTTAGGCATGCCTATCAATTCAAGCAAAGACGATGCGTATATGATATGGGACCGCTTTTTGAAAAAGGGATTTTTCTCAAGTGATCGCGAAGAATGTGAAAGCGGACATTGCTATGATATTTACGAATTGATCAATAGTAAGATCGTTATTAAAATTGAAGGTACCGTTTACGATGCTGAAACCGAAAAAATAATTCCAAATGCTTTGGTAACGTTTAAAGATGTAAAAGGTGATGAAGAGCCTATATTCTTTACCACCGATGAAAAAGGATACTACTCGAGTGATCTGCGTCAGGAACAGGAATTGTTTTTAAAGGCTCAAAAAGTAAAATACTTTGCCGATGCGGCTTCGGTCAACACCAATGGAGTAACTGAAAGCACTACCATTGAACAGAATTTTTATTTAAAACCGCAACCTGCCGAAGGTGTTGAAGTTGAAATTGCCGGTATTGAATATGACTTTGATAAAGCAACCTTGCGCCCCAATTCTTTAACGGTATTGGATAAGTTATTCGACTTCTTAATGTTGAATGACAATTTAAGTGTGGAGATTAAATCACATACCGACTGTAGAGGAAGTGATGAATATAATATGAAATTATCGCAGGAACGAGCACAGTCATGTGTTACTTATTTAATTTCAAAGGGAATTCCAATAGCGCGCCTACACCCACAAGGTTATGGCGAAACCCAGCCTATACCAGGTCACGAATGTGAGACCGTTGAGAAACTGAAGAAGACCAACAAAGTGAAGTATGATGAAATGCATCAACACAACAGACGTACGGCATTCAGGGTTACCAAGGAAGGTGATTTGACTCCCGTTTTAGAAAGTGGTAAGTAAGAACTTAGAATTTAGAGGTGAGATTTGAGTTAGTTAGTTTTTTGCTGCGTAACATTCAATTTTCACATCATCAATGATCATTTCTTCCTTTGACGGATTGTGGATGAAAATTTCGAATTCCTGACCGATGAATTCACCGTTAAAAAAGCTACAGGCGTATTGACTCTCTATCCACTCCCCTGCTTTTTCAACCCTATATTCCTTAATGCGTATGGTATAATATAAACTGGATTCACCATCCTTTTCAGGTTTGGTTTTAATCACCCAACACATATCGGCTCCTCCGGTTGATACCTTCATTTTTCGACTCAAACTCAGTTTTATAAAATGATTGGCAGCCGACCGTTCTTTGTTTTGATCAGAATATTTCAATCCCTTTATGGGGAATTCAAGATCCTTTGTATTTATACTTTTTGTGGGGTTATCATTAAAATTTTCACTCCAGCTTGCGGCCAATTCCAGTCCATTTGGTGCGTATGGTTTGGTGTCATGCATACCTCCAAAATAATTTCGATAACTATCGCCCGTTTTTAAAAACACATGCCAAAATTTTCCGACATCCATTGAATCGGGATTTATAATTCCCTTATAAAATTGTAAGGAGAAAATAAGGTTTAACAAAACACTTACCGTTATAATACTCCCAAAA
>JAYUZA010000092.1:0-7352 GCA_043752145.1 Flavobacteriales bacterium | reverse complement strand
AAATCCGGTTGGTAGCATCCAATTTCTCTATTCAAAATTTCTCTCATACTTACAATATATCTATCGCTGGTTTAGTCTATTTCAGTAATGAAACGTGTCCCTCTTTACTCAACACTTCCTTTTCATTTGTTTTGTACCTGATCTTGTATACATAAACATCTTCCTTTGCCTGATCACCGTTATAGGTTCCGTCCCATCCCGAATCCATGTTTTGAACGGTATAAATTAACTCACCCCAACGGTTAAATATCGTCATTTGATATTCCAAAATATTTGTTCCCTTGGCAATGAATATATCGTTATTTCCGTCACTATTCGGTGTAAAGGCATTGGGCACATACAAGGTGTGCTCGGGGTGAATATTTATTTCCATGCTAATTGTATCAGCACATCCCCATTGGTTGTTCGCAATCAAGGTTACCGTGTATGTTCCTACTTCTTCATAAAAGTGTGTAGGTGCTTCGGCACTTGAAGTTCCACCGTCACCAAAATCCCATGCATATGAATTGGCAAAGTGCGATGCGTTGATGAAATAAGCTGTAGGACTAAATTCACTTATGCTGTGGTCAACCGCGTCAATCACAGCATCGGCTTGAGGGAACACAGTGATAGTTGCAGTGGTTGAAGCAGTGGTTGAACAACCAAAACTGTTTACTACTGTCAATTGAATGGTGTATGTTCCTGAGTTTACAAACATGTGCGTAGGACTTTCTTCCGAATACGGAATTCCATCAATGACCCATGAATATGTATCACCTGCAGTTGAAGCAGTATCATTCATAAATTCAAATGTTACCGAACCGCAACCATTGGTAATAATTGGTATAAGATTTACAACCGGTAAAGGATTCACAACTACCGGAATGTTTTGCGTCAATGAATTTGCGCAATCATCGGTAATGGTAACTGTATAGGTTGTGTTTGTCAAAGGCGTGAACACATGCGGACCCGCGCCTGTAAAAGCGCCACTGTTCCAAACATATGTATACGAACCCTGACCACCCGTAACGCTTGCCGAAAGTGAAATGGATTGTCCTTTACAAACAGGAGTGTTACCGGTTACTGTAAGTCCTACCAAATTAATATCGTTTACAAATACGTTGGTAGATCCCTGTAAAGACGCGCAACCATTTGCATCGGTAACTGTAATGGTATACGTTGCTGTTGCAGCCGGACTAACAATATGCGAATCGTTATTACCCAAACCATGGCTCCAACCATAAGTATATACACCCGAACCACCGCTCGCATATGCATAAACCGTTACAAAACCACCGGGACACATCACAACATTTGGTGAAGTGATAATTGATACCGGCATGGGCTCAGCCAATGTTACAACCTGCGATTGGGAACAACCATGTGCATCGGTGGTAGTAACAGTATATGCTCCATCATTCAATGCCGAAATAGTTCCGCCATTGGCAACTGCATTTGTATTTATACTTATAGCATAAGCCGCTGTTCCGCCCGTTACATTAACCGTAATTGTTCCGTCATTTAATCCATAACATGTAGGGTCGCTTGAAAGAACCGCCACGTTTAACGGAGCAGGTTCAAGAATATTAATAACGTTTGCATGATTACAACCGCTTGCATCGGTAATGGTATATGTATAAGCACCCATTCCCAATCCGTTAGCCGTTGTTCCTGTTTGAACCGGTGTTGTTGACCAGCTTACCGACAACGCACCTGTACCACCCGATATGGAAAGTACACATGAGCCGTTTGTAAGGCCTGAGCAACTAACATCATTAATAGTAATTGAGTTAACGGTAATTACTCCCGGTTCGTTAATGGTAATGTTGTTAGCAGCGTTACATCCATTTGCATCGGTAATCGTACATGTATACGTACCTGCAGCTAATCCTGTAATGGTATTTATGCTGGCACCTGTTGACCATGTAATAAAATAAGGGGCTGTTCCGCCACTTGGTGTAACCGTTGCAGTACCATCGCCCGAACCGTTACACGTAATATCACTTTTGGTTAAAGGCATTATAAGCGCACTTGCCGGTTGTGTTATGGTAACAATGGTTGTTGAAACACATCCGCCCGTAGTTGTTGCGGTTAAGGTATATGTTCCTGCACTTATTCCGGTAAGACCCGAAGTTGTTGCGCCTGTCGACCATAAATATGAACTAACGGGTCCGCCACTGGCAACCGTAGTTGTTACCGAACCAGTACTTCCACCAAAACAGGCAACATACGTTGGTGTATAATTGATAACGGCAGGTGTTGATCCCGCACCGATATTAAAGTTATTGATAGATGTACATCCGGTAGCATCAGTAACGGTTAGAGAGTAGGCTCCCGAAGCTAATCCTGAAATTGATGATGTGGTTGCTCCGGTCGACCATGAATACGTATATGGCGAAGTTCCGCCACTTACGGCCGAAGTAGCACTACCTGTTGATAAACCACAATTGGCATCAACCGTATTTACGTTTGCGTTAAAACCTGTAACGGTAATACAAAATGCAAATGTTTGCGAACCGTTGAACGGACACGCATCATCTGTTACGGTTACAGTGAAACAATATGGAGTTGAACTTACATCACCCGGTGTTGGGGTCCATGTAAATGTTCCTGTTGGATATGGTGTTCCGGCAGTTGTAAATGTTGCGCCCGGAATTGCGCTGTTCCACACTAAGGTTAATATTTGTCCCGGATCTTCATCGGTTGAAAAAATATTGAACGATAAAGTTGAACCTGCACAAACCGAAGTTGAGAAACTTGTTGTGCCGTTTATACCGGTCATTGTAGGAACTGTATTTGTACAGTTAATTACACGAACTTGTATATCACGAATTACGCTTCCTATTAATACACCTGCTCTCCACTCTTCAACCAATACGGCCATAACTGTTACTTCCAATAATTGTGGTGTCATACAAATGTCACCGGTTAAAGGATTCATGGTCATAGCAGGAATTGAGTTAAGTGGTTGTGTTGATGTATAAGGTGGCAAATACGTTACAGTAGTTCCGACTCCTGTCATTGGCGTAATTAATGAATACGATAATGAATCACCATCGGCATCGGTTGCACCGTGATTGAAACAATACGTTTGCGTTGCACATACATAAGGAACCGGTGGATTTGAAAACACGGGTGAATTGTTGCACGGATAATTTAAGTTATCCAAATTTGCTTCAACATAAATGTTTTCGCTGCCCGGTGCATTAATGGTGTTGATGGCTGCGTTTCTACAACATAACGTAAAACTAAAAACCCAGTCGGCACAAGCCGCTGGCAAATTTATGGTACTTGAATATTTCCATTCCTGTACTCCGGGATAAGCTCCGCCTGTACATGTTGTTGCCATTGAAGCACAAACAGGACTTACTTCAATGCCGGTACCGCCAATTGGAAAAAGTGTGAGGTTAAGGTTTTGGCCACATGAAGCCGAAGATAGATTTACAGTAACATTTGCGGGTGCGCCCACGCCTGAACAGTCGCGGTAAAACGAAACCATAATTTGGTAGTTGCTACCCCCCAAACATTGGTAACTGATGTCGGCACCTTGTGCGTGTGTGGCATAAAGATTGCTAGTGTTAAATAGTGTTGCTAAAGTTATGCATACTCCCAGAACGCATGTTTTGTAAAAATTTTTCATAACTCACCTCGCATTCATTTAAAAAAAGTTAATACCTGGAAAAGAACTACAGGTAAAACGTATGCATACATACCATTTGTTACATAAAAAGACCTTTAAATATCTTTATTTACAGAAGTTCATAAAAAAGTGGGGAAAAAGCGAACCTTGCCAAAACGCGAATCGTATAACAGGGATGTCTTTTAATTTTTTGAGTTACTAAAACTATTTAGCAAGCGATTATAGTTTTTTTAATCGTTTAATAAAATCGGGTGTGCGATTTCTTGAAACAGCTAATTTGACACCATTCTTTAACAAAACAAAACTTCCATCCTCACTTATATATTCGGTCAAATAATTAAGGTTCAAAATGTGAGATTTATGAATTCTGAAAAAATGATGGGGGTTCAATATTTCTTCGTACACGGCAAGCGTACGGGTATCCAAGTACTTAGTTCCGTCATTAAAAAAAAGATTCGTACAATTTCCATCAGCTTCCAGATAAACAATATCGGTATCATTAACGATCTTGATCCCTTTTTGATGATTGATGGTAATGCGTGAACTATACTTATTTGATTTAATGGATTTTGATAGTTCTTTTATGGTTTCAAAGTAGGTATCAACCTCAGGCTTTACTGAATTTAACTGATCGGCAACCTTATCCACTGCCAACTTAAGATCATCTATATCAATTGGCTTTAAAACGTAATATACTGCATTGGCATTAAAAGCCCTTATTGCATAATCTTTGAACGCTGTAACGAATACAACAAAAAAATCTTTTTTCTCCAACGAATCCAAAAGATCAAAACCTTCGGTTCCTGATGGCATACGGATATCTAAAAAAACAAGGTTGGGTTTTAACGAAACGATCTTTTCTTTTGCATCAGTAATGTTGCTGCATTTTGCAAGCACTTTAACATTAGGACAAAATTCTTCAAGCAACATGCCTAAATTTTCGCGTGCGGGCATTTCATCATCTACTATAATAGCATTCAATATCACTGAATGCTAAGATAATAGGAATAATCGTTGTTTAACAAGTCAAAAATTAATATTCCAAGCCCTTGAGTAACAGTGATATTTTGCCTTAAATACTATATCGATTTACCAATAAACGCAATGAAGAAAGACGTTAAAAATCAAAACTAAAAGCAACATATACCCGTATAGCATTCGTTACTGAATATTTTATTATGTAATTTGAACAACGAAGCAAACGTAGTTGTATAAGTTTAACCCAGGAACCTATGACAATAAAAGCTACTCCTTTCCTAACCCATGTAGGTGCCGAACTTCAAAAATTTTTTGGAGAAACATTTGTCATACTTCAACTTCATCCTGAATTTGGCGGCAGCATTAACGAATCATTTAAACTTGTTACCACACATGGTAATTATTTTTTAAAGCGGAACGATGCCAAACAATTTCCGGGCATGTTTGAGAAAGAAGCCGAAGGATTAAAAATGCTGAAAACCTTTTCTTCGTTTAAAGTACCCGAAGTTATTTTGCATGGCAACGACACAAATTCAGGTTTCCTTATTATTGAGTATTTACAAAAAGAGAACAAGACACAAGCATTCTGGCAAAATTTCGGGCGAAGCCTTGCGCATATGCATAAACAAACCCATGCGCAGTTTGGTATGATCCACGATAATTATATTGGCAGCTTAAAACAGATCAATAGTTTTAAAAACACCTGGGCCGATTTTTTTGTAAGCGAACGCATAGTTCCGCTTGTTGCATCGGCCAACGAAAAAGGAAGACTCGATATTGACACCGTAAAAATGTTTGAGAAACTTTGCTACAAAATTCCCGATATGTTCCCCAATGAGGCACCAGCACTCTTGCATGGCGACCTTTGGAGCGGAAATTATTTTTGTACGAATGCAAACACACCTTGCATATTTGATCCGGCCATTTATTACGGTAACCGCGAAATGGACCTTGCCATGATGCAATTGTTTGGCGGATTTCATATTGATACCTTTAAAGCCTACCAGGAAATTTATCCGCTTGAATCAAAGTGGAAAGAACGCGTTGACCTTTGCAATTTATATCCACTATTGGTACATGTAAATATTTTTGGTGGTAATTATGTGAAGCAAACGAAGCAGATCGTTGCTAAATTCGTTTAGAACACCGCAGCTTCGCTGCTCAGGCTATTTTAAATACTGACCGCAGATTTTTACAGATTACCCTGATTACACAGATTTAAATGTGCTGATCTGTGAAATCTGCGAAATCTGTTTCAATCTGTAGTCAAAAGGGGGGTGGGGAAAATCAGTGGTAAATAAAAGAGAGACGAAGAATCAATAAAGCGAGCTCTCTGAATTAATCTGTGAAACCTGAGAAATCTGTCAAAATCAGTGGTAAATAAAAGAGAGACGAAGTCTCAATAAATCGTTAAAATCTTTCCTATATTAGCGCTTCCCTATGCGCAAGTACATCTACTTATTCCTTGGCATGTTTTTGTCGGTAACTTCAATCGGCAAAGCGCAAACCGTTGCATCAAACGAGTTGCAGGACCTTATTAAACAAACGCAACAAAACTCGTATTACGATTCGGTCTCGGTTTTTAGTGTCGGGAATAAAGCACTGACATTGGCTAAAAATGATAAAAATATTGCCGCGCAAGCCGAAATCAATATTTACTTCGGCAATTATTATTATTACTCACAACAATTCAAACAAGCCGAAGAATATTTCAAAAAAGCATTGGCACTTGCAAAATCAATTAAGAATACACACTTTCAGTTTTTGGCTAATATCCGCAAGACCTATATTCTTTCGGAACAAGGAAATGTTGAAGAAGCCAATAAACGATTTAACCAAATTATTGATTCGTCAACACAATTAAAAGACTATACCAATACTATTGAAGCAATTAACGGTTTGGCCATCTCCATGGAAATTCACAACAAACCACAAATCGCCACACAATTATATTTAAAAGGATTAAGAATTGCCGAAAAACATAACCTATTCTATTTCCGGGCGGTGATGCTAAACAATTTGGGTCTGGTTAAATTAAACAATGGCCAGTTGGATGAATCGTTGGCCGATTTCAGAGAAGCACTTTCAATGGCCAAAAAAGAAAATAATTTACGCTTAACTTATTATGCGCTTAACAATGTCGGGATCGCGCTATCAGAGTTAGGTAAGGAAACCGAAGCCATCAAAGAATACCGCACCACGCTTATGTACGCACACATCATTAAGCACCCGCGCGAATTGGCAACCGCTTATGCGAACATTGGTAATTCGCTCAATAAAGTAAAAAAAACAAAAGAAGCCATTTTGTATTACGACTCGGCCCTTTATGTAATGCGCGAGAATGATATGAAATATGAATTGACCAAAGGTCTTTTGGGAAAAGCCACCATTTTAATTGAAATAAATGATCTTGTGCAGGCCGAAAAAAATATTGCCGAGGCTTCAATATTGGCTGTTTCCAATGGCGATTTGCAAATAGTGGCGTATTCTCATATGCTTATGCACGAGGTTCGCAAAAAACAAAAGAATTACGAATCAGCACTCAGCGAATTTGTTCTGTATAAGGAATTACTCGATAGTTTGAAGGGAATCAGCAATGAAAAACAAATAAAAGAATTACAAATACAGTATGAGGTTGAGAAAAAAGATAATGCCTTAAAAGAAGAAAAAACAAAATCGCTCATACTTGAAAAAGAAAATCAATTGAAAAAAGTAAGAATTCGTATAATTATTGGTATTGCCTTAGCTTTGCTGT
>JAYUZA010000091.1:0-2853 GCA_043752145.1 Flavobacteriales bacterium | reverse complement strand
TGTTATTGGCGCGCGACCGTTTTGGAGAAAAACCCGTTTTTTATAAATTGAACGAAACAAATACCGGAATTTATTTCGGCAGCGAATTAAAAGCGGTGGTTCCCTTTGTTGAAAATAAAAAACATTCGCCCACAGCGCTTAAATTATTACTTCATTTATCCTATATTCCCTCACCATACACAATTATAGAAGGAGTAAAAAAACTGGAGCCGGGTAGTTTTATACGTATTTCAAAAGAGCAGTTTACCCATGAAAAATGGCACACTTTAAAAGTAGATGAGCGTTACAAGGCTGAAACAGAAAAGGAAATTTTTACGCAGGTAGAAAATAGATTTCAATTGGCAGTGGAACGAAGAATGATCTCCGATGTTCCCGTTGCGGGCTTTTTAAGCGGAGGTATCGATTCTACGTTGGTATGTGCTTATGCCAAAAAAATAAATAATTCGTTCGAAACATTTTCGATGGGATTTAAGGAAAATAAATTCCTGGATGAATCAAACGATGCTGATAAAGTGGCAAAAAGATTCGGTATTCAACATACACAGATTAAATTAAACGAATCGGAAGTGCTTGAAAATGTTTTTCATCTCCTGCAGCAAGCCGATGAACCTTTTGGCGATTCGTCTATGATAGCCTTGTATAGTTTATGTAAAAAAGTAAGAGGCACGTATAAGGTAATACTTTCGGGCGATGGTGCCGATGAGGTTTTTGCAGGATACAATAAGCATTATGCTTTGTTTAAAGCCGGTAAAAAAAGCAGCTCAAATTTAATTATTAAAAAGTTTGGAGGACTGCATAAAACACTGCCGAAATCACGTAATAACCGATTTTCAAATAAGGCACGGCAGTTGGAAAAAATGCATATGGCCCTCAACCATTCTGAATTTGACAGATACTGGTATCTTGCCGGCTTTAATGCTGTTTTGGCCGACAAAGTATTGAAGAACGATGATAACGCGAATGAATTTAAACGTAAACTTGAAGAGAGTAATAACTTTTCGGATTTCAATAAATTTTTATTGTATGATGTTGAATTGGTATTGCCCAACGACATGTTGTATAAGGTTGACATGGCTAGTATGCTTAACGGTTTGGAAATCCGAAGTCCGTTCATGGATCATGAACTTATTGAATACGCTTTTTCAATTCCGGGTGAAATGAAAATAAAGAACGGGATCCAAAAGCACATTTTAAAAAATACGTTTAAAGATCTTTTGGGCCCCGAAATAATTAATAAACCAAAGCATGGATTTGAGGTGCCTTTGCATGCATGGTTAAACGGACCCCTGAAGCCGGAAGTGGAAAGACTTTTGTCAACCGATTTCATTCAGCAACAAGGTATTTTTGAAACCAATATAGTTTCCCAAGTAGTAAAAAAAGTATTTTCTAAAAGTCCGGGTGATACAGCAAGCACTGTGTGGACCCTTTTAAATTTCCAGTATTCATGGTTAAAGTATTTTCATGCCTAAGGTTTTACGTATATTAAACAGGTTTAATGTTGGGGGACCAACGTACAATGCGGTATACCTTAGCAAATATCTGTCGCCTCAATTTGAGACCATGCTTATTGGTGGACAAATTGATCCATCCGAAGAAAGTTCACTTTACATCGCGCAAAACGAAGGTTTGAACCCCGTTATAATTGATGAAATGAGACGATCAATTAATTTGTTTGCCGATAAAAAAGCGTTGAAAAAAATAAAGGAGATTATAGCGGAATTTAAACCTGATATTGTGCATACTCATGCATCAAAAGCAGGTGTTTTGGGTCGCAAAGCCGCTTTTCAAATGAAGGTTCCGGTTGTAGTCCATACATTTCATGGCCATGTTTTTCATTCGTATTTTAATCCGGTTAAAACAGCAATCATTAAAAAAATTGAACGGAACCTGGCAAAAAAATCATCGGCAATTATCGCCATAAGTCAACAGCAAAAACATGAATTAGCCGACATACATAAAATTAGCGGCAGTGAAAAAATGCACGTGATACCTTTAGGATTTAATTTGAAAGTATTTCAGGAAAATATAAGTGAAAAAAGACAAATTTTTCGTCAAAAGTATTTTGTTGAGGATGATGAAATAGTAGTAACGATCGTTGGTAGGCTGGTGCCCGTGAAAAACCATGATTTTTTTATTGAAGTGGTTTCAGCTGTTTTGAAAAAAACAACAAAAAAAATTCGCTTTTTTATTGTGGGAGATGGTGAAGAGCGCGATAATATTCTGAAAAAACTAAATCAAAAAAATATTGATAATTGCTACTGGCCCGAAAATCAAAAAAAATCGGTTGTAACACTTACTTCGTGGTCAAAACAAGTGGATGTTGTGAATGCCGGATCAGATATCATTGTTCTTACATCCCTCAATGAAGGAACTCCCGTTTCATTAATTGAGGCTCAGGCAGCGGGTAAACCCATCGTTTCACCCCGTACCGGTGGCATAAATAATGTGGTTTTGGAAAATGAGTCGGCATTTTTAACCGAAGTGAATGAATCGATAAAGTTCTCAGACTTGTTAATTCAATTAATTGAAAATAAAGAACTTAGAAATAAAATGAGTGAAAAAGGGAACTCATTTGTTATGCAACATTTCACATATGATATGCTTTGTAAAAACATGGAGGCGCTTTATTGGAAATTACTTGAGACCAATACCCGTAAATAGACCTTCCATCCTTCCAAAAACCTTATATTTGCAGCATTAGCTTTACACTTATGCGAATTTACGTTTTAACTGCAGTAATTTCTTCGTTTTTTTTATCAGGATGTTATATCAATTCAAATTTGATGTTCAAAACCGATAAGAACTATAAGTTTGATCTTCCACCTGAAACCCCACCTGAAAAATATAAAATAG
>JAYUZA010000090.1:0-2855 GCA_043752145.1 Flavobacteriales bacterium | reverse complement strand
TGAGAAGGTAAATGTTTTACCTGTTTTCAAACTGCGCCTCCGCGTCTCCGCGTGAAAAACAGGAGGATATTCCGAAATTTCGTATATTTACTTAACTAAATCGCTAAAAAAAATGAAAATATTAGCAAGTATCACCTGCCTTTTTATGCTCAACTCGGCCTGTAGTCAGGTTGGTATTACAACGGTAAGAAAAGACGATACAAATAAAAAAGAAGAAAAGTCTATGAAAACCCTGCACGATTTTAAGGTAAAAGACATTAACGGAAAGGAATTTGACCTTGCTTCGTTAAAGGGTAAAAAGGTAATGATCGTTAATACGGCCAGCGAATGCGGACTAACCCCTCAATATGAGAATCTTGAAAAAGTATATAAGCAATATGGTGGAGATAAGTTTGTGATCATTGGTTTTCCTTGCAACGATTTTGGCGCACAGGAACCGGGTACTAACGAAGAAATAAAAACCTTTTGCACAAAAAATTACGGTGTTACGTTTAAGATGATGGATAAGGTTGATGTATTGGGCGATGATAAATGTGAATTGTACAAATGGTTGACTGATGCTTCGCAAAATGGAGTTGAATCAAGCGTTGTTAAATGGAATTTTCAAAAATACCTAATCGATGAGGATGGTAGATTTTTTAAAATGATATCGCCAAAGACCTTGCCTGACGATGCGGAGATCATTCAATGGATCACCGGTTAGTTAATTACAAACGCGATGAATGAGCGTTCAACAGCTCCATAATGTTAAATTATGTTGGATTTAAATTAGCGAATCAGTTAATGATTTAATTTGGATCCAAACCACAACAATGTTTTTCAAAAATAGTCCCAAAAAACACGTATGTCTTTATTCGAGCAGTATCGTTCTGTTCCTTGGTGTTTCGTTCATGTTTACACGCTGTTCGTCAAAGGAAGCGGAATATATAAATAAACCTATCCCCGGTGATGTTTACCAGATCCGTGGTTTGTTTAAAGACTCAACCCAGTATAATTTTTTAAAATTGGTTAGAATTAACGGAGACTCCATGTTCTTTTACCAAAATAATTTTGAATACGATAAGCATACCGATGTCCTTGACAGGAACGACTACTTTGACAAAAGCGAAATGTATTATTCGTACAAGGAAATAAAGAAAATGTACGATAAAAAGAAAGTGCATTTCATCATGCGTGACTATCCTGTTGAAAACGGTTTTAACCGCGTAAAAGAAAGCGAGAACTCTCCTGAAAAGCAATTGTATTTCCTTTTTTCGGTCACCGATTATTTTACCGGTGCGCCTGTTGAAAATGCCGAAGTGGAAATTTATCGTGGCCGTACACTGTTAACAAAAGTAAAGCCCGATACCTCATTGGAAATTCCATTAACCTTATACCTCGACAATGTATATACGTTTAAATTTTCATGCCCTAATTATCTTACACGCATTGTAAAAGTTGACACACGATACGTTCCATTTGCTTCACGTTACGAAAAAGGTTGGGATATACCGGTTGACATGGTGTTGGTTGCAACCAATAAATTGAACAATTGTGAAACAAGCATTCTTGACGAGCAGGAAAAAAATCCACCAACACTCCGTTATAACTTCAAGTCAACTGAAATAGAGTGGGATATGGTTGCCATTCAAAACATGCGAAACAAGATTGAAGCTTGTATTAAAGCAGTTGCTCCGGCATCTGCTAATTAAATTTTTTCTTTATTTTTTTTGTAAAGTTCGGTATTTTGTCCCTACGGGACTTGATTACTCTAAATTATTATTTATTAACGATATTTTTTCTCTACGCAACTTGGGACGCAATCTCGGTAACATTAAAAAACACACGAAATATAAAGTCCCTTAGGGACGGTATATCGGTAAAAGAGAATCAAATAAACGACAAGAAGTCCTGTAGGGACGAAATATCGAATTCCTCGTTTTTGAAATTGCTTTTTGTTTAACTTTGTGCATGCGCCTTTTAGTATTATTTATTGCTTCATTTAGTTTGGCAGGTTGTTTAGGCAAAAACAAAATGCAGTCGTCTGTTATTTCACAGGCCAATGAATTGGGACGAAATTTGATTCGCAACGAAATGGATACATATTTGGATAAGATGGCCCATTTTGTTTATGCTAACAAGGATGAGCGCGAATTGTTACGACAAAATACCCTTAAGCAACAGGAATTCGAAAAACAACGTGATGCCGATTTTACAAGGGCCGTATCACTCAAAAATTCCGAGATCTTCGAGAACGAAGGCTATTTTCAATGTATCGTAAAACAAGTACGCTATTATACCAACAGCTTTACAACGTATACAACCGATTACTATTTATTAGCCGTAAGTAAAGACGGAGATATTTGGAAATTTGCCGATATAACCCATTTGTCACGCGATGTTGTTGCTGGGGTTTTTAAGGAAATGCATCCTGACCTTAAGATCGAAAAAGAAACTTTCGAAGAAAGTAAGAAGTAAGATTTTAGAAGTTAGAAGTGACCGTTTGGCTAAAAAATATTGTTTCAGATCGAAATTAGGGGAGCAATTGATCTGGCGATGAAAATCACTTTTGCCTTCTATTTTTCTCAATTCATAGTTCTAAAATCTAACTTCTTACTTTTAGAAATTATTTATTCCTGAATAAAGTAACCGTCCCCGAATAATCATAAACCTCATGGTCTAATCCGGTGGCTTTTATAATGTAGTAATACGTTCCGTCAGAACAAATTTTTCCTTTTATCGATTTTCCGTCCCAACCCTTATTAATATCCGTTGTTTCAAACATCAATATTCCCCATCGGTCAAATACCATACAGCTAAAATCGCTTATGTTCTTATAGGTGGTTATAAAATTATCGTTCATGCCATCACCGTTA